>JAJNQF010000150.1 GCA_021154945.1 Sphingomonas sp. | reverse complement strand
TTGGCGACGCCCGCGCCCGCGCGGAAGATCGGGTAGCTGATCGAGGGCGCGACCGAATAGTTGAACGCGCCGCCCGAAAACAGCGAGGTCAGCGCGCTGCTGGCGAAGCCGAGCAGGCCGGTGAGCGACACACGCGGGAACAGCTCGGCGCGCGCCGCGCCGATCTCGGCATTGGTCGCGCGCAGTTCATATTCGGCCTGCACCACGTCGGGGCGGCGGAGCAGGATGCCGCTGTCGAGGCCGGCGGGCAGGGTGGCGACGGTCGGCAGCGCCTGCTCGATCGACTCGGGCAGAAGCGCGGCGTCGACCGGCGCACCGACGAGCAATTGCAGTGCGTTCACGTCCTGCGCGAGCGCAGTGCGTTGCTGCGCGAGGTCGGACTGCGCGGTGAACAGGATCTGCTGCGCCTGCCGGAGATCGGTGCGCGGGGCGACGCCGCCGCGCAGCCGCGCGTTGGTCAGCGTGACGCTGCGCTGCGAACTGGCGACGGTATCCTGCGCGATCTTGAGCAGGCTGCGGTCGGAGGCATAGGTGAGCCACGCGTCGGCGATGTCGCCGACCAGCGTGAGGCGGGTCGCGCGGGCGGCGGCCTCGGTCGAGAAATAGCGATCGAGCGCGGCGCCGGTCAGCGAGCGGATCCGGCCGAACAGGTCGAGTTCGAACGCGGTGGTGCCGAGATCGACCGAGAAGGCACTGTTCGAGCTGGACGAACTGACCACCGATCCGGTGCCCGTTCCGACGCCGCCCGTGCCGGTCCCCGTTCCACCGGTGCCCGTACCCGTTCCGCCCGTACCGGTTCCGCCCGTACCCGTGCCGGTGTTGCCACCCGTGCCGCTCGTGACGGTATTGCGGGTGCCGTTGCCGCCGCCCGAATAGGTGTAGCGGCCGCTGGCATCGACCTGCGGCAACAGGTCGGCGCGCTGGATGCGGTATTGCGCGCGGGTCGCGGCGATGTTGGCCGCGGCGACGCGGAGATCGCGATTGTTCGCCAGTGCCTGGACGATGATCTGTTGCAGCCGCGGATCGCGGAACACGTCGCGGTAGGTGATTGCCGGCAGCGTCGCCTCGGACTGGCGCAGATACGCGTCGCCGACCGGGAGCGACGGCGGCACGGGGAGTTCGGTCCGCGCGTATTTGGGCGCGAACGAGCAACCGGCGAGCGCGGTCGACGCGGCGAGGATCAGGACTAGCGAGCGCATCATGCGGGCTCCGGCCGGTGGGGGCCCTGTGGTTCGGGCGGGCCCAACGGTTCATTGTGATCGCCGTCGTTTCCGTCATGTTCGCCACCCTGATGACCGGTCGGGCGACCGCGCAGCTTGGCGATGCCGTCGCGCGCGCCGCGGCGGACGAGGACGAAGAACAGCGGGATGTAGAAGATCGCGAGGATCGTCGCGGTCAGCATGCCGCCGACCACCGCGGTGCCGATCGCGATGCGGCTGTTCGCGCCCGCACCGGTCGACAGCGCCAGCGGCAACACGCCGAGGATAAACGCGAACGACGTCATCAGGATCGGGCGCAGACGAATCTTCGCCGCGGACATCGCCGCCTCGATGACGCGCTTGCCCTTCTTCTCTTCCTGCTCGGCGAACTCGATCATCAGGATCGCGTTCTTCGCCGCCAGCCCCATCGTCGTCAGCAGGCCGATCTGGAGATAGACGTCGTTGATGAGGCCACGCAGCGTCACCGCGAGAATCGCACCGACCAGGCCGAGCGGAATGACGAGCAGCACGGCGATCGGGATCGTCCAGCTCTCGTAGAGCGCGGCGAGGCACAGGAAGACCACGAGCAGCGACAGGCCGTAGAGGATCGGCGCCTGACCCGAGGACAGTCGCTCCTGATAGGACAACCCCGCCCATGCGATCGACGTGCCGGGAATCTGGCCGGCGAGTTCGGCGATCCTGGTCATCGCGTCGCCCGAACTGACGCCCGGCGCGCCGGCCCCCTGGATCTCGTAGGACGAGATGCCGTTGAAGCGCGACAGCGTCGTCGGCGCCTGGCCCCAGCTGGTTTTGGCGAAGGACGAGAACGGCGCCATCTGGCCGTTCGAACCGCGCACGAACCACTGGCTGAGATCGGACGGCTGTGCGCGGAACTGTGCGTCGCCCTGGACATAGACGCGCTTCACGCGGCCGCGGTCGATGAAGTCGTTCACATATTGCCCGCCCCAGGCGGTCGACAGCGTCGAGTTCACGTTCGCCTGCGTCAGCCCGAGCGCGGACAGTTTCTGCTGATCCGCATCGACGCGCAACGTCGCGACGTCGGGCAGTTCGGTGAGCCGGATCGCGGTCAGCGACGGATCGGCGCGGGCGAGCGCGAGCAGCTTGTCGCGCGCGGCGTTGAATTCGGTCTGGGTGAGGCTGCCGCTGTTCTGCAACTCCATCGTGAAGCCGTTCGACGAACCGAGGCCGCGGATCGCGGGCGGAACGAGCGAATAGACCTGCGCGTCGCGGAAGCCGGCAAACGCCTGCGAGGCGCGACCGGTGATCGCGTCGGCGGTGTTTTCCTTGCCCTTGCGCTCGTCCCAGGGCGCGAACGAGATGAAGCCCTGGCCGGTGTTCTGGCCGCTCGCGCCGCCGCCGCCGCCGCCGCTGACGGTGAACATCGTGCCGACGTTCGCCTTCTCGTTGGTCAGGTAGTATTGCTCGATCTGCTTCTGCAGCGCGAAGGTGCGGCCTTGCGTGGCGCCGGCGGGAAGCTGGAACTGGACGATCCCGGTACCCTGGTCCTCGGTCGGCAGGAAGCCCGTCGGAAGGCGCAGGAACAGCACCGCCAGCAAGGCCACGGTCCCCGCGTAGATCAGCAGGAACAGCCATTTGCGGTCGATCACCGACTGCACCCCACGGGTGTATTTCTGCGTGCCCTTCTCGAACGTCGAATTGAACTTGTCGCCGGCGCGCGTGAAGAAATGCGACACCTTCGGGAATTTGCGTTCGCCCCAGCTCTTCTCGTGGTTGCCCTCCGCGTCCTTCTTTTTCTGCTTGAGCAGGGTCGCGGTGAGCGCGGGCGAGAGGATCAGCGCGACCAGCACCGACAGCACCATCGCCGACACCATCGTCAGCGAGAACTGGCGGTAGATCACGCCGGTCGAGCCGCCGAAGAACGCCATCGGCAGGAACACCGCCGACAGCACCAACGCGATCGCGACCAGCGCGACGGTGATCTCGTTCATCGATTCGATCGTTGCCTCCCGAGGCGTCATCTCGGGATTCTCTTCCATCAGGCGTTCGACATTCTCGACCACGACGATCGCGTCATCCACGAGAAGCCCGATCGCGAGCACGAGCCCGAACAGCGTCAACGTGTTGATCGAGAATCCGGCGAGATAGAAGATACCGAACGTGCCGAGCAGCACGACGGGGACCGCGATCGTCGGGATCAGCGTCGCACGCCAGCTTTGCAGGAACACGAACATCACGATGACGACGAGGATGACCGCCTCGATCAGCGTCTCGACGACCTCGTCGATCGACAGCTTGATGAAGTTCGTGGTGTCGTTGGCATAGGCGTATTTTAGCCCGGGCGGGAAGCGCTTAGACGCGTCGGCGACATAGGCCTTGACCAGCTCGGCGGTCTTGAGCGCGTCGGCGCCGGGCGCGAGCAGCACCGCGATGCCGGCACCGGGATGCGCGTTGATGCGGCTGCGCGCGTTGTAGTTCTCGGCGCCCAGCTCGATCCGGGCGACGTCGCGCAGCTTCACGGTGGCGCCGTCGTTGGTGGTCTTCAGGATGATGTTGGCGAACTGCTCGGGCGTCTGGAGACGCGACTGCGCGGTCACGGTCGCGTTGAGCATCTGCGTGTCGGGCTGGGGCTGGCCGCCGAGTTCGCCGGCGGCGACCTCGGTGTTCTGCGCCTGGATCGCGGTCGTCACGTCGCTCGGGATCAGCTGGAAGCTCGCCAGCTTGTTCGGGTTCAGCCAGATCCGCATCGCGTACTGCGCGCCGAACACGTTGCTGTCGCCGATGCCGGGAATGCGGCCGAGCGGATCCTGCAGGTTCGAGACGAGATAGTCGGACACGTCCTGGTTGGTCAGCTTGTCGGTCTCGTCATAGACGCCGACGATCAGGAGGTTGTCCGGGTTCGACTTGCGGACGACGAGGCCTTGTTGCTGGACCTGTTGCGGCAGGCGGGAGATCGTCTGCTGGACCTGGTTCTGGACCTGGACCTGCGCGATGTCCGGATCGGTGCCCTTTTCGAACGTCACGGTGATCGACACCGAGCCGCGCGACGACGAGGACGAGCTGAAATAGATCAGCCCGTCGATTCCGGTCAGCGATTGCTCGACGACCTGCGTGACGCTGTTCTGGATCGTCTGTGCGTTGGCGCCGGGGAAGCTGGCGCGGATCGAGACCTGCGGCGGCGCGACGTCCGGATATTGCGCGATCGGCAGCGCCATGATCGCACCGATGCCGCCAAGCATCACGATGATCGCGAGCACCCAGGCGAAGATCGGGCGATCGATGAAGACACGAGACAACATAAGGGCTTAGCCGGCCTTTTTCTGGCTGGATTGGCCGCCTGAGGTGTCACCCTTGGGCGCTTCGATCTTTTGCGCGGTGTTTTCAGGGACCGGCTTCACGCCTTGGTTCGGGGCGATCTTCGATAGCCCCTGGGTGATGATCTTGTCGCCGGGGTTGAGCCCGCCGGTGACCACCCAGAACGCGCCCTGCGTGCGGTCCGCCCTGATATTCTTCTGCACCGCCTTGTTGTTCGCATCGACGACATAGACCGTCGCATTGCCCTTCGCGTCGCGCGACACGCCCGCCTGCGGCACGAGGAAGGCACGCTGGTTGATCGCCTGCGCGAACTTAGCCTGGACGAACATGCCGGGCAGCAACAGCCCCTGCGGATTGGGGAAGCGCGCGCGCAGCGTCACGGTGCCGGTCTCGGTGTTGACGAGCGCCTCGGCGAACTGGACGGTGCCGGTCGCGCCATATTCGCTGCCGTCCTCAAGCGTGAGGCGGACTTCGGCGCGGGTCGCGACGATGCCGTTCCGGCCGAGCGACCGGCGCAGCGCGAGCAGGTCGCCGGAGGATTGCTGGATATCGACGAACATCGGATCGAGTCGCTGGATCTGCGCGAGCGGATCGGTCTGCGTGGCGGACACGAGCGCGCCGACCGTGAACAGCGAACGGCCGATACGCCCGGTGATCGGCGCGGGGACGGTCGTGAACTTGAGGTTGATCTGCGCGGTTTCGAGCGCAGCGCGGGTCTGCGCGACCGAGGCCGTCGCCTGGCGCGAGGTGGCGAGCGCGTTGGTGTAATCCTGCTTGCTGATCGCCTCCATCTCGGCGAGCGGCTTGTAGCGCTGGGCGAGAATATTCTGCGCCTGCTGGTTGGCGCGCGCGCTCTGGAGGTTGGCCTGCGCTTCGTTGGTGGCGGCGCGGTAGAGGCGCGGGTCGATCTCGTAGAGCGGCTGGCCCTTCTTGACGAGCGTACCCTCGGTGAAGAAGCGGCGGCGGATGATGCCGGTCACCTGGGGCCGGACGTCCGAGCTTTCGAACGCGGTGGTGCGGCCGCTGAGCTCGGTGGTCATCGCGACGCTGGTCGGCTGGACGACGACATAGCCGACGGTCGGCGTGCCCTGGCCGGGCTGGCCGCCCTTGCCCTTGCCTTGCGCCTTTTCGCCGCCGCCCGAACAGGCAGCGAGCGCCAGCGCGGGTACGAGCAGGATGGCGCGCTGCCGCGTCGAAAATCGTGTGGCTATCAAGTTTGGTATCCGCTCGCGATCGGTGGGGCAGGTGTTGGTTTGGCTAAACCACGAGGATGTACCAGAAGTATGTCAGTTGAAAAGCGGGTGTGCGAAATAGGGTAGAAAGAGTAACCTGTTTGACTGGTCGGGGTGAAACGCCCGCCAGACCAACAAGATTGTTTCCCCGCGAAGGCGGGGACCCA
>JAJNQF010000148.1 GCA_021154945.1 Sphingomonas sp. | reverse complement strand
ACCAGGAACCGCTTGTCTCCGGTAAAGGCGAGCATTGCGTCGGTGCGGTCGGCATGCGCGAGCGCCGCCTCGGCGACGTCGCGCGGCAGTTCGTCGTGGATCATCGGCACGGGCGCGGCCGCGAATAGCCGCCAGATCGCCGCGCCGATCAGCAACAGCCCGACCGCCAGGCTGGTGCGCAGGAAGCGCGAGGCGTTCGCGTCGGTCTCGAACCGCCACCACAGGTCGCTCGAATAGCCGACATGGCGATAGGCGAAGAAGCCGATCAGCACCGACAGGCCTATCGCGACGCCGACGCCGACCAGCCATTCGGGCGACAGCGGCTCCGCGGTCAGCCGCGTCCGGCGATAGAAGGCCGCTCGTGTCCATTGCAGCGCGGCGGCGGTCAGCACGAGCACGGTCGCCTCCTCGTAATCGAGGCCCTTGGCGATCGACAAAAGAGTCCCCGTGACCAGCAGCAGCCGCGCCGCCCAGAACGCACCGTCGAGCCGCCGGTACAGCCCGAGCGCGACGAACAGCAGCATCACGCCGACGAGGCTCGCCGCGACATGCGCCATCTCGCTGATCGGCAGCGGCAGGACGCTCGCCAGCACGTCCATCCGGCCCGGCGCGGCGGGCAGCGCGCCTGAGACGAGCAGCATCGCGCCGCACATGAAGACGAGCACGCCCAGCAGCAGCGGCGCCAGGGGCAGCGCGATCGCCAGCGGATCGGTGCCGCGTCGCTCCTGTCCGGCGGTGCGGTCGCGACGACGCCATTGCCGGCCCTCGTGGAACGCGAGCAACACCGCCGCCAGGATAAGCGGCGCGACGTAATAGATGATGCGATAGGCGAGCAGCGCGGCGAGGATGGTCGCGTTGTTCTGCGGCATCGTCGCGATGATCACCGCCTCGAACACGCCGAGCCCGCCCGGCACATGGCTGATCAACGCGACCACGATCGCCACCGCATAGCCGAGGAACAGCACCGGATAGAGGTCTGGCGAGGCACCCGGCAACAGCACGAACAGCGCTGCGCTCGCCGCCGCGAGGTCGACCGTGGAGACCAGCACGAGCGCCAGCGCCTGCCGTGCATCGGGCAAGGGCAGTCGCCAGCCGAACAGCCCGATCGCCCCGCCGCGGCGATAGCGCAGGACGATCGCCAGCATCGCGAGCGGGATCGCGATGCCGATCGACCGCTCCAGCAGCGGCGGCATGGTCCAGCGGACGATCGGCAGCATGCCCGGATGCAGCGCCATCGACAGGCAGGCGACGGTGATCACGCCCGCCCAGAACGTCACGCCCGCGATCAAAACGACGCGCGCGACCGCGGCTTCGTCGAGGCCCGCGCGGTTGTAGACCCGGTAGCGCGCGGAGCCGCCGGTCAGCATCGCGAGGCCGAGATTGTGGCTGATCGTGTAGCTGGTGAACGAGGCGACCGCCGCGGTGCGCCACGGCAGCGGGTGGCCGATCACCCGGAGCGCGATCGTGTCGTAGAAGGTTAGCGCGATGTAGCTGATGACCGTCAGCGCGATCGACGCGGACAATTCGGGCCAGCCGAGCGCCGCGAACGCCGCGCGGACCTCCGACAGGCGGATCTCCGCAGTGAGCTTGTGGATCGCCGCGAAGCCGAGCACCGCGACCACCAGCACCGCGAGCGCGATCAGAGTGCCGCGGCGATGTGCGATCCAGTCGCGGATTCGGGCCCAGTCGCGGATCCTGGTCACGCGCGTCAACCGCGTCGCCACGTCTGCGTCTTGCACAGGAAGCCGCCGATCAGGCACCCCTTCACGTCGATCGTGTCCGCGTCGACCAGCGTCAGCGTCGATCCAAAGGTGCGCCCCATGTCGGGCACGAAGATCTGCCCGGACCATCGGTTGCGACCGCTTGGGCGGTATTCGCGCAGCAACGCCGTGCCGATCAGCTTGGGGGTGCCGCCATCGCGCGCGTCGCCTTGCGCTTCTTCGTCGGCGCGGACGACCCAGCCGCACAGTTTGCTGCCGCCGGTCTTGTCGGGGCAGGCACCGGTCTTCACCGCCACGCTGTTCTTCGGATTATGCCAGACGCCTTCCACCGCGGAAGCGGGAGCGGGGGAAGCGGGAGCGGGGCTGCCCGCGGCCATCGCGAGCGCCATCATTGCAGCAACCATCGGTCGATCCTCAATCCGCGAATACGAACCGCGATAGCACGTCGTAGAGCGCATCGGCGTCGCGGTGAAGCGGGTGTCCGCCGGGTAGGGCGACCCGCCGTGCATTGGCCTGGGTCAGCAACGGACACAGACTCTCGGCCTCCTCGACGCCCTGCACGCACAGCAGCGGCGCCCAGTCGAGACGGTGGGCGGTCGGCAGCGCATCGGTGGTCGGCGTCCAGTAATCGAACACTTCGTTCGGGGACGCCCGGAACTGGACGGTGTTCTCGGGCACGATCAGCGCGACCTTCGCGATCTTGGCGCGCAGGTCGGGGGCCAGGTCGACGAGCCCGACGTGCAGCATGTCCGCGCCGAACGACTGGCCGATCAGCACGACCCGGTCGGTCTGCCCGAACCGCAGCGCCCGCTGTTCGGCGCGCGCGATCAGCGTCGTGATGTCCGCCGGCGTGCGCGTCCGGCGCAAGTAGGTGAGCGTGTTGACCGCGACCACCGGTACGCCGTCCGCCGCGAGCCGACGCGCGATCTGCGGCGCCATGCCGATCTTGTATCCGAGATCGCCTGTCAGCAGGACCGCGGCGAACGGGCGGCGGGGCTTTGCCGGCGTCGTGATGGCGGGGACGTCGGTGAACAGCGGGCCACCGAAATAGCCGAGCCAGCCCATGAAACCGGTCGCGCCGATTGCGAGCACGGCAAAAGCGAGCAACGATCGTCGAAACCACGTCATTCGCAACCGATTGCACGCCTTTGAATGATCGACAAATGGAGCAAGGGTGACGTTTTCGTCATTCTGCTGCTCCCCTCCCTGGAAGG
>JAJNQF010000134.1 GCA_021154945.1 Sphingomonas sp. | reverse complement strand
GTCGGGAACATCTCGCCGAGCATCACCCACATGATCGGGCCCCAGCTCAGGTTGAAGAACACGACATACGCATTGGCCGCGATCAGCGCGATCAGGCCGTTCTGGTCGGACAGCCGCAGCGTGCCCTCGACGATCGCGCCGCTGGCAAAGCAGATGCCGACGATCGCGAGCGTGACGGTCATGCCCGCAGACCCGATCAGCAGCAGCGGCTTGCGCCCGACCTTGTCGACCAGCGCGACGGTGAGCAGGCAGGCGATGATCGACAGCGAGCCCGACAGGATGTTGATCAGCAGCGCATCGCTCTCGCTGAAGCCGACCGACTGCCACAGCACCGAACCATAATAGAACACGATGTTGATGCCGACGAACTGCTGGAAGATCGCGAGGCCGATGCCGGTCCAGACGATCGGGCGGATCTTGCCACTGGCCTTGTCGATCAGGTCCGACAGCTTGGGACGATGCGCGTCGGCCGACAGCGAACCGCGGATCTCGGCGACTTTCCGCTTGGCTTCGGTGGCTCCGAACAGGCGGGTGAGGACTGTCTCGGCTTCGTCGTAACGCCCTTTTAGGACCAGGAAGCGCGGGCTTTCGGGGATCAGGAACAGCGTCACGAGATAGATCGCGGCGGGGATGACCTGCATCCAGAACATCCAGCGCCACGCCGGATAGTCGAGCCAGAACAGCGCGGTCGACGACCCGGCGATGCGGGCGAGATACCAGTTGGCGACGAACGCACCGGTGAGGCCGGTGATGATCATGATCTGCTGCACGCTCGACAGCCGGCCGCGGACGTTCGCGGGGACGACTTCGGAGATGTAGACCGGGGCGAGCACGCTGGCGGCACCGATGCCGAGCCCGCCGATGATCCGCGCGAGGACGAACATGGTGGCCGAAGTGGCCGCACCCGCGCCGAGTGCGCTGACGATGAAGAGTACCGCGGCGATCATCATCACGTTGCGGCGGCCGAGATTGTCGGCGAGCCGCCCGGCCATGAATGCGCCGACCGACGAACCGATCAGGATCGCGCCGACGGTGAAGCCGGTGCCGAGCGACGACAGCGCGAACGTGCTCTCGAGCCCCGCCTGCGTGCCGTTGATGACGCCCGAATCATAGCCGAACATGAACCCGCCGATCGTCGCGACGATGACGATCATCGCGATGAGCGCTCGGTTCACATGTTGGCCGGAATCTGCCGCAATGGTCATTATATTTCCTCTCCGGTACGACGCTCTGGCGGCATCGTTGGCAATTTACAGGGTGACGGGATCGACGGGCACGCCGGGAACGGCGACGCGGAAGGTGAACAGATTGCCGGCGAGCGGTTGGGCGGCGCGGGCGTCGTCGTCGAGGCCCTTGGCGGCGGTCGTCGCATAGGCGGTGCGACCGTCGGGACCGCCGAGCGCGATCTTGGTGATGTTCGCGACCGGGAAGCGGACGATATCGGTCAGGCTGCCGTCGGGGGCGTAGCGGCGTGCCGCCCAGCCGCCGAAGAACCCGACCCAGACGCCGCCCTCGGAATCGCAGATCGCGCCATCGGGATGACCGTCGTCGGGACCGACCGTCAGGAACACGCGCGGCGTACCCAGCGTGCCGTCGGCGTCGACCGGATATGCATCGATCCGCTTGCCGAGCGTGTCGACCGCGTAGAGCGTGCGGCCGTCGGGCGCGATCGCCGGGCCGTTGGTGATCGCGACCGGCGGGATGTCGGTCTTGGTCAGCGCGCCCCGATGCCAGTGATAGACATGGCCGGTCTCGTCGGATTCGGCGTTATCCATCGTCCCGAACCAGACGCGACCCGCGGAATCGCGCGCGGCGTCGTTCAGGCGGTTGCCGGGAGTTTCTGGGTGGACGGCGGCGAGATGCTCGAACACGCCGGTCGCCGGATCGAACCGGTGGAGGGCGCCGCGCACCCCGGCCAGGAAGCCGCCATCGTCGGCGGGGATCACCCAGCCGGTCTGGTCGGGCGCGTCCCAGCTGTCGAGCGTGCCGGTCTCGGGATCGAAGCGGTACACGCTCGGCGCCTTGATATCGACGAACCACAGGGCCGCGTCGCGCTCGGCCCAGATCGGGCCTTCGCCGAGCGTCGCGCCGACTTCGCAGATGCTCGTCGCCTGGATCTCGCGGGGCATGTCAGCGCCAGCCCGCATCGACGAAATAATCATGGCCGGTGCACATCCGCGCATCGTCCGAGGCCAGGAACAGCACCAGCGCCGCGACGTCGGCGGGCTGGACGCGGGTCTTCAGGCACTGCGCGGCGATGATCTCGGCCTCGCCCTCGGGCGTGTACCATTTCAGCTGGCGCGGCGTCTCGACGTTGCCGGGAACGATCGTGTTCACGCGGATGCCATCCCCACCCAGGTCGCGCGCCATCGCGCGGGTCATGCCCTCGATGCCGGCCTTGGCCGTCTGATAGATCAGCAGTTCGGGCAGCGCGAGGTGCCACGAGATCGAGCCGAAGTTGAGGATGACGCCGCCGCCGGCGCGCTTCATCGACGGCACCACGGCTTGGCCGGCAAAGAACAGGTGGCGCAGGTTGGTCGCCATCCGCTCGTCCCAATATTCGGGCGTGATCTCGTCGATCGTGTGGCGATCGTCGTTGGCGGCGTTGTTGATCAGGATATCGATCCCGCCGAGCTGCTTCTCGATCCGAGCGACCGTGGACTTGAGCGCATCGATGTCGCGCAGGTCGAGCGGCAGGAAGATCGGTGCGGTCGCGACGTCAGGCGTCAGCGTCTCGATCAGCGCGTTCGCTGCGTCCTCGGCCATGTCGACGAATGCGACGTGCGCACCCTGCCGCGCGAACGCCTCGACTAGGCCGGCGCCGATCCCCGACGCGCCCCCGGTGATCAGGACGCGTTTGCCCTTCAGGCTCGGATAGATCGCCGTCTGGTCGGCAGCTTTGGTCTTTTGCAGCACGTGGTTACGCTCCCTGTTTCTTGGTGTGCGCGAGCAGGCCACG
>JAJNQF010000122.1 GCA_021154945.1 Sphingomonas sp. | reverse complement strand
CCCGCAGCCTGATAGGCGGCATCGATCGGATCGCTTGGGTCGGACAGCCGGGTGCCATAGCTGAACCCGGCGGTATGCGTGAACAGGTCGCGCAAGGTCGCTGCGCGATGTGGTGGTTCGACGCGCATGCTGCCATCGGGGTTCAGCCCGGCGAAAACCTGTAGATCCGCAAACTCCGGCAGGTGCTGCGCGATCGGATCGTCGAGCGTCCAGCGACCCTCGTCCCACAGCACTAGCATCGCGGCGGCGGTTACGGGCTTGGTCATCGAGAAGATACGGAACAGGTCGTCGATCGCGGCGGGCGCGTCGCTGGCGATGTCGCGCTTCCCCAGCGCCACTTCGTGACAGACCTGGCCGTGGCGCGCGACGATCATGACCGCACCGGCGATCGTCCCCCGATCGATATGCGCCTGGATCGCCGCGTCCATCTCGGCCAGGCCGGCGCTCGACAGGCCGACGGTTTCCGGGGTGACCACCGGCATCTCTGCCGCCGCCATCAGATCGTCCCGGAGCGCACGATCGCGGCGAGATGATGCGCGCTGGGTTTCGGCGTGCGGGCGAACGTCTCGTAGTCGACATGGACCAGCCCGAAGCGCTCGCCATAACCGCGGGTCCATTCGAAATTGTCGAGTAGTGACCAGCAGATATAGCTGCCGACCGGGATGCCGTCGTCGAGACATTGCCGGACTTCGGCCAGCGCACCGTCGATGAACGCGATGCGGCGCGTATCGTCGTGCGTGGCGATACCGCTTTCGGTCACGAGGATCGGCCGACCGATCCGCGCGTGCGCGAAACGGATCGTGTTGCCGAGCGCCTGCGGATAGAATTCATAGCCGGCAGCGGTCAGTTCGGCATCGGGGGCAGGGGGCATCTGTCCTTGTGCGCCGATGCGTATGCGGGTGTAGGTCTGCACGCCGATGAAATCGGCCGCCTTCGCCGCCTCGATCCACGGCCCGTACAGCATTTCGGTCACGACATTCGCCAGATGGCCTTCGCCGACCCCCTGGACGTCCTGCATCGTCAGCGTGACGCCGACCGGGAAGTTGCCCGGCCCCGCCTTCATCGCAGCCGCCGCCTTAGCCTGCGCATCGAGCATGACCGGCTCGCAGGCGGCAAGCGGGGCGAACAGCAACGACGAGAAGCGCTCCGAGCCCGACAGGCGCGCGCATTCCGCCAGCATGGCGTCGGCGGTCGGGCCGATCACCGTGCCACCGCGCAACAGCACCAGCAGCCGCTGGATGTTCGCCTCGTTGAACGGGATCGCATAGGCGATCAGGTCACCGAGCGCGGCGGTCGTCCTCTCGACATAGCGCGCGAAAAGGTCGGCGCCGTCCGCCACCTCGAACCCGCCGCGTGCTGCGAACCAGCGCGGTACGGTGAAGTGATTGAGCGTGACAATCGGTGCGAGACCGCGCGCATGCAGCGCCTCCAACGCCTGCCGGTAATGATCGAGTGCCGCACGGGAAAAACGGCCGGGCTCAGGTTCTATCCGCGACCATTCGATGCCGATCCGGTGGCAGTTGAAGCCGAGGCCGGCGGCAATGTCGAAATCCAGCTCGTAGCGATCCCAGCTGTCGCAGGCGTCGCCGGAGGGTTCTGCATAAGATGTGGGACTGACCGTCTCGCACAGCCAGGCGTCCGAATTGACGTTGTTGCCTTCGGTCTGGTGCGCCGAGATGGCGGATCCCCAGAGGAAGCCCGGGGGTGTCGGGCGGCGCTGACTGTCGGGCAACGGTAATCCTTTACGGTTTGGGATCGAGCGCGGGATAAAGCCGCAGCATCGTGTCGGAGAGCGCCTTGAGCGAGCGGTGCACGCCGTCGGTGTTGTTCATGAACGTGGCCTCGAGCGCGAGCCCGCGAACCGCGGCGACATAGAGCTCGTGGACGGCCTCGGCCTCGGGATGCGGCTCCAGGCCGGCGGCGCGAATGCGCTCGTTGCTCCAGCGGTGGGCCTGTTGGTCGATGCGGCTCTGCAATGCGCGCAATGGTTCGCCCAGACTCGGATCTGAACGCGAGGCGAGCATGATCTCCATCACCGCGATGCCCGCGGGACGGCTCATCACCTCCCACATCGTGTCCGGCAGCACCCGCAGCCAAGTGACCGGGTCCATCGTCGTGGTGGTGCGGTCGTATAGTGCACCATCCTCTTCGAAGACGGCCTCGACGACAGCGAGCATGAGATCGGTCTTGGCGGGAAACTGGTGCGTCATCGCACCGCGGCTGACGCCGGCTTCCTCGGCGACGGTGGTGATCGTCGTCGCGCTGTAGCCGACGCGGTGCAGGCAGACGATCGCCGCCTGAATCAACTTGGCGCGCGTGTCGGCGCTGCGTTCGGCCTGCGGACGGCGCTGCTGAGACGGGGGCGGAGACGGAGAGTTAGTGTTCGGATCGGTCATGCGACGCACCCTAACGGGGCGGCGCGGCGGCACCAGCATGCCCTGGGTCATGCCAGATGCTCCTGCCAGAATGCGGCCATGTCGGCCCAGGCGGCGACTCCCTCGGGAGTGTCTGCGAGCAGCGGTTGGAAGACATGCGGCATGCCCTCGAACACTTCGAGGCGCGACGATCGCCCGGCGGCTCGCAACGCCCGATGTAGTCGGACGCTGTCGCTTAGCAGCAGTTCGCGCGTGCCGACCTGAATCAGCGTGGGTGGGAAGTCGGCGAAGTCGCCGTGGATCGGCGAGGCTAGCGGTGACGTCCACTCCGTGGGCGCGGCATAGCCACGCACGCCCATTTCCAAGCGCTTTCGATCGAGATAGTCGACCGGCGCCAGGGTCTGGTTCGTGTCGCCCTCGCCTGCGAGATCGACGACCGGCGAGAGCAATGTAAGTGCCGCCGGGACCGTCTCGCCACGGTTGCGCAGTATCAGCGTCGCAGCCGTCGCTATGCATCCGCCAGCGCTGTCGCCGAACAGGCCGGGTACCTGGCCTTCCCGGTCGAGGATCGCGGTCCAGGCGGCCGCGATTTCGTCCAGGATCGCACGATGATCGGCGCGAGGGGACAGGGTGTAGTCGATCGAATGCACGACGCGTCCGGTGCTCGCCGCTGCCAGCGACGCGGTCAGTCGCGAGGATTGCGCCGAGCCGGTGACGAACCCGCCGCCGTGGATGTAGACGAGGGACGCTGCACCCGCCCTCGCGTCCTGCGGCGTGACCGACAGCACCGGGACGCCGCCCGCGTCCCAGGCCGACAGCGTCGGCGACAGTTTCGTGAGCGGTGCGGCGATCATCGTCTCCGCCCAAGCCGCCGCTTGCGAGGCCGCCGCATCGAACTCCTCCTGCGATACAGGGATCGGCTGCGGCGGAATTG
>JAJNQF010000111.1 GCA_021154945.1 Sphingomonas sp. | reverse complement strand
CCACCGCCTCGCCGCGCTGAAAACCGAAAAAGCCGGCGTCGAACGCAGGATCGCCGACCTCGCCGACGCCCGCACCCGCATCGCCGACGACCGCGCCCGCGAAGGATCGCTCGCCAGCGACGCCGCCGCCGCGCTCGCCCGCCTCGCCGACGAGGCCAAGGCGCTCGACACCGCGATCGACGACGCCACCGCCGCAATCCCCGATCTCGACGCCGCGCTCGCCGACACCGAACGCAAAGCCCGAGACGCCGAAGTCTCGCTCGCCCAGGCGCTCGCCACCCAAGCCCGCGACGCCGCCGAAGTCCGCGTCGCCAGCGCAGCCCTCGCCGCCGCCCGCACCCGCGCCGACCGCGCCGATCGCGACGCGGCCCAGATCGCCGCCGCTCTCCGCGCCCTGGGTGACCCCGCCCCGCTAGCCGCAGAACGCGAAATCGCCGCCGAAGCTCGACGCGCCGCGACCGCCGCAGCCGAGTCCGCCCGCCAGGCCATCGCCCGGGCAGACACCGACGAAGCCACCGCGGCTAGCGCGCGCGACGCCGCCGAAACCGCCCGCGCCACCGCCCGCGCAGACTTCGCCGCGATCGACAGCGAAGTGACCGCGCTCACCAAGGCAACGCAGCGCAGCGGCCGCAACCGACTGCTCGACCACGTCTCGGCCAGCACAGGCTATGAACGCGCGCTCGCGGCGGCGCTCGGCGACGATCTCGACACCGGCCTCGACGCATGGACCGGCGCCGAGCCCCACGACGAAGACCCCAAAGCGCCCGCCGACGCCGAACCGCTGGCAAAGCATGTCGAGGCCCCCACCGCGCTCGCCCGCAGGCTCGCACAGGTCTTCGTCGTCGACACCGACACCGACCAACACCTCGCCGTCGGCCAACGCATCGTCACCCGGGACGGCCGACTCCGCCGCTGGGACGGGTTCACCGCAACCGGCACCGGCGCGGCCGCCGCCGAACGCCTGGTCCGCCGCAACCGCCTAACCGCGCTTCAAGCCGCACGACCCGCCGCAGCCACGGCGCTCGACAAAGCCGAAGACGCGCGCGCCGCGATCGACGAGCGGATCGCCGAAGCCCGCCGCCAGTCGCAAACCGCCCGCGCCGCCCTGCAACGCGCCGAAACCACCGCGCGTGAGGCCACCCGCAACGAAGACCGAGCCACATCAGCGCTGGAACGCCTCACCACCCAACGCGCCGATCTCGACGCCCGCGCGCACCACATCGCCGACGACGTCGCCGATGCGCACGCCGAACGCACCCGCGCCGAGGCCGCGATGGCCGCCGTCCCCGACGGCACCGCCAACGCGCGCCGTGTCGCCACGCTGCAATACGACGCCGAACGCAGCCGCGCCGCTGTCGCGCAGGCCCGCGCCGACCGCACCACGCTAGACCGCAGCATCGCCACCCACCGCGAACGCCTCGCCGCCGCCCAAGCCGACACCCGGAGCTGGCGCGCGCGAGCCGGTGAAGCCGCCAAGCGCATCGCCGCCATGGACACGCGGGAAACGACCCTTGGCGTCGACCTCGCCGCCATCGCCGATCGCCCCGCTACGCTCGAAGCGGAAATCGCCACGCTGGAGGGCGAACACCAAGAAGCCCGCACCACCGCCGACACCCTGCTCGCCACCGAACGCGCTGCAGAAACCACCGCCCGAGCCGCCGACGACGCCCACCGTGCCGCCACCGAAGCCCTGTCCCAAGCCCGCGAAGCCCGCGCCGGCGCGATCGCCCGCGTCGAAAACCACGAAGCGCGCCGCCTCGACCTGGGCAAACTTTCCGGCGAACGCTTCCAATGCCCAGCCTCGGTTCTCCCCGAACGCCTCGGCTTCGCAGTCGCCGACGTCCGCGCCCCAGCCGATGAATCCGCCACCCACGACCGCCTCACCACCGACCGCGAGCGGATCGGTCCGGTCAATCTCGTCGCCGAAACCGAACTCGCCGAACTCGAAGACGCCTCGCGCGGCAACGCCATCGAGCGCGACGAACTCGGCCAGGCGGTCAACCGCCTCCGCGGCTCGATCGGCACGCTCAACCGCGGAGGCCGCCAGCGCCTGCTCGCCGCGTTCGAGGCGGTGAACGGCCATTTCCAGCGGCTCTTCACCACGCTGTTCGACGGCGGCAGCGCGCATCTCGAACTGATAGATTCGGACGATCCGCTGGAAGCCGGACTCGAGATCATGGCGCAACCGCCCGGCAAGCGCCTCCAGTCGCTCACCCTCCTATCCGGCGGTGAGCAAGCGCTCACGGCCGTCGCGCTGATCTTCGGCCTGTTCCTCACCAACCCCGCGCCGATCTGCGTCCTCGACGAGGTCGACGCGCCGCTCGACGACGCCAATATCGAGCGCTTCTGCGACCTGCTTGATCGGATGTCGTGCGACACCGACACGCGCTACCTCGTCGTCACGCACAACGCCGTCACGATGAGCCGCATGCACCGCCTGTTCGGCGTGACGATGATCGAACGCGGCGTCAGCCGCCTCGTCTCGGTCGATCTCCAGGCCGCAACCGGATTGATCGCCACGGGCTGATGTTTGGGATAGGTTGGCCGCACCATCTAATTTTCGAGGATATGAAGCCATGGCCGTCAAGGTAGTTGCATTGGTTACCGTCAAGCCGGGCCAGGACGAGGCGTTCGTCGCCGCGGCGAAGATCTGCGTCGCGGCATCGCGGGCCGAGCCGGGCGTGCTGCACTACGAGCTATGGCAGGAAGGCGAAGGCGAGCGCCGCTTCGTATTCAACGAACTCTATGTCGATGACGCCGCCGTACAGCAGCACATGGCGTCGGATCACTTCAAGGCGTTCGGCCTCGCCGCGCGCGATCTCGCCGCGGCCCGTCCGACGATCATCGTGACGCATCCCGTCGACGTCGGCTGATCGAACGCTGACCCGGGTCAGGCGGCAAACCGCTGGGGCTGCTCCGGTAATTCGGGCGGCCCTCGACGTTCGCGGTGCGCTGTCGCCTTCTGAAGGACGCGCTCGAACCGCTCGATCTGCTCGTTGCCGGGCGTAACCGGCCGACCGACGAGATAGCCCTGTACGGCATCGCAACCGATCATCCGCAGCAGATCGAGCTGGTCCCTGGTTTCGACACCCTCGGCGTGCGTGAGGACGCCGAGTTCCTTGCCGACCCCGACGATCCCGCGCAGCACCGCCATCGATCTCGGATCGAAGCCCGCACGAACCACGAAGCTCCGGTCGATCTTGATCCGGTCGAACTTGAAATCGCGCAGATGCGAGAGCGACGACTGGCCGGTGCCGAAATCGTCCAGCGCCACCTTCACGCCGATCCTGCGGATCCGGTCGATCGTCGCCGCCGTCCGGTCCGCATCGTCGATCAGCGCGGTCTCGGTGATTTCGATCTCGACCCGCTCAGCGGCGATCCCGTGCACCAGGATCGCCTGGGTCAGGTGATGCACCAGCGCCTCGGACTTGAGCTGCGCGGCCGATACGTTGATCGCGACGTGCAGGTGCGAAGACCAGCCGGATAGCTGCCGACAGGCGTCCATGATCACCCAGCGACCGATATCCTCGATCAGGCCGCATTCCTCGGCGATCGGAATGAACAGCGCTGGCG
>JAJNQF010000107.1 GCA_021154945.1 Sphingomonas sp. | reverse complement strand
GAGGGGCCCATTGCTCTCGCAATGGGAAGGTGAGGGCACGCGGCGGATGGTGCGCGGTGGCATTGGCATCTCGGCATCGCGCTTCGGACCGACACCGGCACCGGCTTTGCACCAACATCGGCATTGGATCGCACCGCACCGCACCGCCCCAAACCCCACCCCGGCGAAGGCCGGGGCCCAATTGGAAAGGTGGCAATAACGAAGCGCAATCCTTCGTTACGATCGTCCCCCACCCGGGCCCGCCTCCGCCGGCGTGGCATCTACCGAACGCCAGCCCCACCACCTTGTTCTCCCGCGACGGCGGGAGCCCAGTCTGGATCCCCGCCTTCGCGGGGAAGCAAGCAAGTGCAGACGACCGCGCAAAGCAGCGCAACGGGCTCGGCGATGCCTCCCAATGTCCAACGCCAAACCCACAATTCCCCAACGCCAAACCCGCGCGAGCGTCTATACTTCCTATACTTCACTCCAAAACGCCGCCCCCCGATCCGACCATGAGGCACCCCAACCCATGACCACAGCCCACGATTGGACCGGCAGAATAGGCGACGTCTGGGCCGAGGAATGGCGCCGAACCGACCGCAGCTTCACTAACCTGACCCCGCATTTGAACGCAGCGATCCTCGCCGCCGCCACACCCCAAACCCGCAAGGTCATCGACATAGGCTCCGGCGCTGGCGCGACCTCACTCGCCACCGCGCAAGCCCTCCCGAACGCGACCGTAACCGGCATCGATCTCTCGCCAACCCTGATCGAGATCGCCAGACACCGCGCCGAAACCCAGGTCAACGCTTGCTTCGAATGCGCCGACATCACCGTCGCCGCCGCGAACCACGCCCCGACAGACCTCTACGTCTCGCGCCACGGCGTCATGTTCTTCGCCGACCCCATCGCCGCCTTCGCCACGCTCGCCGAAGCCGCCGCCCCCGACGCTTCACTCGTCTTCTCTTGTTTCGCCGAACGCGCCGCCAATCGCTGGGCCACCGAGACCGTCGCTGCGACTGGCGGCGATCCCAACGCTCCTGCCAATACCGCACCCGGCCCCTTCGCGTTCGCCGATCCGAAATATGTCGCCGAAATCCTCGCGACCGCAGGCTGGAATGCCGCTCCGCCTCAGCGCCTGAATTTCGCCTACCGAGCAGGCGAGGGCGCCGATCCCGTGGCCGATGCCGTCGACTATTTCCGCTGCATAGGCCCGGCGGCCTCCGCCATCCGCGACGCGGTCCCCGAGGAACGCGAGCGCCACATCGCGCGTCTGACAGACGTCTGCGCGCGTCACAGCGACGGCGATACGGTAGAGTTTCCCGCGGTCGCCTGGATCTGGACCGCGCACAAATCAGCCATTTAGAACAACAGGCGGAGCCAGCATGATCATCGTCCACCACCTCGAAAACTCGCGATCGCAGCGCATTTTGTGGATGCTCGAGGAGCTCGGCCTCCCTTACGAAATCAAGCGCTACGAGCGGAACAAGCAGACCATGCTCGCCCCGCCAGAACTCAAGAAGGTCCATCCCCTTGGCAAGTCGCCGGTGATCGAGGATGACGGCCAAGTCGTCGCCGAAACCGGCGCGATCGTCGAATATCTGGTCGACAAGGCGGACGGAAAGCTCGGCGCCCCCGCGAACCGTACCGATGCGCTACGCTACCGCTTCTGGCTGCATTACGCAGAAGGCTCGATGATGCCGCCGCTGCTGCTGAAGCTCGTCCTCGCGCGCGTCCCGATCATGGGCAAGGTCGCGGTCAAGAAAATCCAGCCGATGATCGACGTCCACCTCGACTATGTCGAATCCGAACTGTCGCAACGCCCCTGGTTCGCCGGCGCGGACATGACCGCTGCCGACATCATGATGAGCTTCCCCCTCGAAGCCGCCCGCAGCCGCGGCGGCCTGAACGAGTCCCGCCCCGCGACGATCGCCTGGCTGGCAAAAATCCACGCCCGTCCGGCGTATCAGGCGGGGCTCAAGAAGGGCGGGCCTTACGCCTACGCTTGAGGGCTGCAGATCAAGAACCGCATCGAGACTAAGAACGCGACCCACCCCTAAACACCACCACGGCGAAGGCCGGGGCCCAGTTGAAAAGGTGGTAGTAACGAGGCGCGGCGGTCACCATTAGCGTCCCCCAACTGGACCCCGGCCTTCGCCGTGGTGGTACTTCTTCAGTGATCCGCCCCCGTAAAAGGGCATCCTTGAGACGTCATCGGCTCAACATCGCCAATCGCCTCAAACCCGCCCCGGCCCGATCTTCCCGTAGCTGTCCACATTCACCTTCGGCCCATGCCCGGTCGGCGCGACGGGCGGATCGCGATCGGCCGGCTCGCGCTCGTCGAGCCCGCCCTCCCATTTCGCCACGACGGTCGCCGCCACCGCATTCCCGATCACGTTCGTCGCCGAGCGCCCCATGTCGAGGAAATGATCCACCGCCAGGATCAGCAAAATCCCCGCCTCCGGAATCTTGAACATCGACAGCGTCCCCGCGATCACGACCAGCGACGCACGCGGCACGCCCGCAATCCCCTTCGACGTCACCATCAGCACCAGCAGCATCGCGATCTGCTGCCCGATCGGCATGTGGATGCCGTAGGCCTGGGCGATGAACAGCGACGCGAACGTCATGTACATCATCGACCCGTCGAGATTGAACGAATAGCCCAGCGGCAGCACGAAGCTCGCGATCCGTGGCGGCACGCCGAATCGATCGAGCGCCTCCAGCGTCCGCGGGTACGCCGCCTCGGACGACGCCGCCGAGAAGGCGAGAATGAGCGGATCGCGGATATACCGCACCAGCAACCGCGTCCGCGGCCCGATCAGCACGAACGCGATCCCGATCAGTATCGCCCACAGCAGCGCCAGGCCGATATAGAAGGTCAGCATGAAATAGCCGAGCTGGCCGAGGATGGTCGGCCCCCGCTCGGCAAGCGTCGCGGTTACCGCCGCGAACACCGCGAACGGCGCGAACCGCATCACATAATTGGTGATCTGCAGCATCACCGCGACCAGCGCCTCGATCGCCTTGACCAGTGGCGCGGCCTTGTCGCCGACCGCGGTGATAGCGACGCCGACGAACACTGAGAACACGACGATCTGGAGGATTTCGTTGCTCGCCATCGCCGCGATCATCGAATCGGGGACGATGTGCGTAATGAACTTGGCGAGATCGAACGCCGCGCGATCGACGCCGCTCGACGCGGTGGCCGGCGGGATCGCGAGTTCGAGGCCGACGCCTGGCTGCAACACGTTGACCAGGATCATGCCCAAGGTGAGCGACAACAGACTCGCGCAGACGAACCAGCCGAGGCTGCGCAGACCGACCCGCCCAAGCGCGCCGGTGTCGCCCATATGCGCGATCCCCACGACCAGCGTCGAGAAGACCAGCGGCGCGATGATCATCTTGATCAGCCGCAGGAACAGGGACGTCACGATCGAGAAATAGCCGGCGATGTCCTTCAACCGCGCGGCGGACTCGGGCGTGCCGTCGTCGATCGACGCGTTCAGGACCCAGCCGACGACCATCCCCGCGACGAGGCCGAACAAGATGTAATAGGTTAGCCGCTTGGCCATCAATCGCTCCCGAGAAGTGCGGACAGGGAAGGGGATTGCGGCGCCCGGGTCAAGGACCCTATCGTCCGGCGATGTCGACCACACCCCGTAAATCCGCCTTCGGTCCCTCGCGCCGCGACCTGTTGAGCCTCGCGATCGCGGCGCCTTTGCTTTCGATCCCCGCGATCCTCCGCGCGGCCGAACCCGATTTGTCGGCGCTGTCCGACATCACCGGCACGACCAGGCCGATCGACGCGACGGAGCGCGCCGCGAGGCTCGCCCGCGCGCAATCGTTGATGAAGGCGGCGGGCATCGGCGCGGTGCTGATCGAGCCGGGATCGTCGATGATCTACTTCACCGGCGTCCGCTGGCACACGAGCGAGCGGCTGACGCTGGCAATCCTGCCGGTCGAGGGCGAACCGTGCATCGTCACGCCGTTCTTCGAGGAGCCGTCGGTGCGCGAGACGCTCGCCGTTCCCGCCGAGGTGCGCGTGTGGCAGGAGGACGAGAACCCGCTCGCCGTCGTCGCCGGGTTCCTGCGCGACCGGAAGCTCGCCACGCGGCCGATCGGGCTGGAGGCGGAAGTGCGCTATTTCGCCTATGCCGGCCTCCAGCGCGTGCTCCCCGAGGCGAGGATCATGTCCGCCGACCCGGTCGTCCGCGCCTGCCGCATGATCAAGACCCCCGCCGAGATCGCGCTGATGCAGGCCGCGACCGAGGTCACGCTCGCCGCGTATCGCTGGACCTATGCGCGGGTCGAGAAGGGCATGACCGGCCCCGAGATCGGCGTGCTGATGAACGCCGCGACCAAGAAACTCGGCGGCGCGCCGGAGTTCGCGCTCGCACTGATCGGCGAGGCGTCCGCCTATCCGCATGGCAGCCGCGAGATCCACCGCGTCGCCGACGGACAGGTCGTGCTGATGGACTGCGGCTGCACCGTGCAGGGCTATCAGTCCGACATCTCGCGCACCTGGGTCCACGGCGCGGCGACTGCGGACCAGCGCAAGACCTGGGACCAAGTCGCCCGCGGCCAGCAGATCGCGCTCGCCGCGGCGAAGATCGGCGCGACGGCGGACAGCGTCGACGATGCGGTGCGTCGCTATTATGAAACGCTTGGCTATGGCCCCGGCTACAAGCTCCCCGGCCTGTCGCATCGCACAGGTCACGGGATCGGTATGGACGGCCACGAACCCGTCAACCTCGTCCGCGGCGAGGGCACGAAGCTGGCCGCGGGAATGTGTTTCTCCGACGAACCGGGCATCTACATTCCCGGCAGATACGGGGTGCGGATCGAGGATTGCTTCCACATGACCGAAGCGGGGTCGAGCTGGTTCAGCGTGCCGCCCACGTCGCTCGACCGCCCGCTGGGCTGACGCGCCCGGGGTCTGTTCAGGCGGCCCGGCTCATCCAGCGCTCGGCATACGCGAGGGCGGCTGCGTCGTCGACGTCGATCCAGTCGATATCGCTGCAGTCGACGGTCTCGGCACGGTCCTGCGCGGCGAGCATGCGGACGCCTTCGGTCAGCGAGGGACTCGCCAGCGTGGCGAGCGCTGCGCCGAGACGCGGCGAGATCGCGAAAACGCCCGT
>JAJNQF010000088.1 GCA_021154945.1 Sphingomonas sp. | reverse complement strand
GACGACGATCTGCGCGAGTTCGGGCGGGCGGAGTTTCGCGAACACCGGGTCGGGTGCGGGGAATTTCGGAAGCGTATTCAGGCGCTCGATCCGCCAGGCGCGCGGCGCGATCGTGAGACTTTGCGTAACACTGCGACCATCGGCGAGCGTCGCGGTCAGTGAGGCTTGCGGGCCGGCGTCGCGGTCGAAACCGGCGAGGAAGCGACCGTCCGGGGATAGCGCGATCGGCTTGCAGTCGAGCGCGACCGAGCGCGTACCGGCGGGAGCGGTGCCCAGGATCAGGCCACCCTGGCTGAGCGTGCCGGTCCAGCGGAAGGCGGATTGGCTTGCGGTAGTCGGCGGCGGCGGTTGCTGGGCGGTGGCGCTGGTCGCGGCCAGCAAAACGAGCACCGCAGCCCGCATCATCGCCACTTGGATCACCGGGGCGCCATCGCTTCGCTGGCGGCGGCAGCGGTGGAATACGCCTCCTGGCGGGCGACGCTCCAGTAACGCAGATCCTCCAGAGCGATGCGGTGGCCGGTGGCGGCGCAGGGGACGTGGTCGCCCGGGCTGAGCACGCGGAATCCGTTGGCCATATAATGCAGCCGCGCGGCGCGGTCGGAGTTGGACATCAGCATTGCGGGTCTTCTCTACAGCAGGGTGGGCTGGCGTGGCGCCGGATCGGGCGCGGCCTTCGCCTTGGGGGCAGCATAGGTTTTGGCGGCGGGGCGCTCAAGGCCGGTGTCCGCCACCGCGTCCACCACGCCGTCGCGGAAGTGAAGCGTCAGCGTCCCCGCGTCGCGCGCGGACTTGGCGGAGGCGAGCGTCTCGCCGCCGGGACGCGCGGTGACGCGGGCATAGCCGCGGTCGAGGATCGCGTCGGGGTTGAGCGACTGGACGAGGCGCCACGTCGCGTCGAGCTGCGCGCGCTTCGCTTCGAGTTTGCGTTCGAGGGTGGCGGGACGGAGCGCTGCGCCGGAACGATCGAGACTGCCGCGCGCGAGGGTCAGGCGACGCTCCAGCCCGCGATCGAGACGCTGGCCGAAGTCGTCGGCGCGCTGGCGCTGAGGCCCGAGCAGCTGGTCGCGCTTCGGCAGCAACCGCGCCAGTGCATCAAGCCGCTCGCGGCCACGCTCGACATGACGGCGGGCGCAGCGTTCGGTGCGGTTGCGGTGGCTGTCGATCGTCAGCCGCAGGTCGGCGAGCACGGGCACCGCGATCTCGGCCGCCGCGGTCGGCGTCGGCGCGCGCAGGTCGGCGGCGAAATCGCACAAAGTGGTGTCGGTCTCGTGGCCCACGGCGGAGATGATCGGGATCGTACACGCCGCCACAGCACGCACGACGACCTCCTCGTTGAACGACCACAGATCCTCGACCGAGCCCCCGCCGCGCGCGACGATGACGAGGTCGGGGCGCGGCACCGGCCCGCCAGGGACGAGCGCGTCGAATCCGCGCACCGCGGCGGCGATCTCGGCCGCCGAGCCCTCGCCCTGCACCTTCACCGGCCAAACGATGACGTGCGTCGGGCAGCGATCCTCCAGCCGGTGGAGGATGTCGCGGATGACAGCACCCGTGCCCGAGGTGACGACGCCGATCACCTTCGGCATGAACGGCAGGCGCTTTTTCCGCGTACCGTCGAACAGCCCCTCGCCCGCCAGCTTCGCCTTCAGCTTCTCGAGCAGCGCCATCAGCGCGCCCGCGCCCGCCAGTTCCATCCGCTCGATGACGATCTGGTATTTCGAGCGCCCGGGATAGGTGGTGAGCTTGCCGGTCGCGATCACCTCGATGCCGTCCTGCGGCACGAACGCGAGGCTCGACGCATTGCCCTTCCAGATGACGCCGTCGATCACCGCCTGGTCGTCCTTGAGCGACATATAGCAATGCCCGGAGGCGACGCGCTTCCACCCCGAGATCTCGCCGCGCAGGCGGACATGGCCGAACTCGCCCTCGACCATCCGCTTCAGCTTGAAGGCGAGTTCGCCGACCGACATCGCCAGTGCGTTGTCGCCGGGGACTTGCTCGGCTACCAGCCGCCCCATGTCGCTGGACAATTCATCGGAAAAGGGATCGGGCATGAACGTCCTGCTGCTGGGCTCGGGGGGTCGCGAACATGCGCTCGCGTGGAAGCTGGTGCAATCGAGAGGCCTCGATACGCTGTATGCCGCGCCGGGCAACCCCGGGATCGCGCGCATTGCGACGCTCGTGCCGCTGGATGCGACGGATCATGCCGCCGTCGTCGCGTTCGTGCGCGAGCATGACGTCGGGCTGGTCGTGATCGGGCCCGAAGCGCCGCTGGTCGACGGGCTGGCGGACACGTGCCGCGCGGCGGACATTCCGGTGTTCGGGCCCTCGAAGGCGGCGGCGCAACTCGAGGGGTCGAAGGGCTTCACCAAGGATCTGTGCCTGCGCGCCGGCATCCCGACCGCGGGCTATGTCCGTGTGAAGACGCGCGAAGAGGCGGATGCCGCGCTCGCCCGCACCTTCTCGTTGCCGGTCGTCATCAAGGCAGACGGCCTCGCCGCCGGCAAGGGCGTGGTCATCGCGTTCAGCGCTGCCGAGGCCGATGCTGCGCTCGACGCGCTGTTCACCGACGGGGAAGCCGAGGCGGTGATCGAGGAATTCCTCGAGGGCGAGGAGGCGAGCCTCTTCGTGCTGACCGACGGCGTGACGTTGATGCCGTTCGGCTCCGCGCAGGATCACAAGCGCGTCGGCGAAGGCGATACCGGGCCGAACACCGGCGGGATGGGCGCGTACAGCCCTGCCCTCGTGCTGACGCCCGCGCTGGAAAAGCGCGCGATCGACGAGATCGTCGCGCCGACCGTCACGGCGATGGCGGCGGAGGGCGCTCCGTTCTCGGGCGTGCTGTATGCGGGGCTGATGCTGACGCCGCAGGGGCCGAAGCTGATCGAATATAATGCGCGGTTCGGGGATCCCGAGACGCAGGTGCTGATGATGCGCTTCCAGGGCGACCTGCTCGCGACGATGCTGGCGGTGGCGGAAGGACGGCTCGGCGAGATGCCCGCGGCGAAGTTCAGCGACGAGACTGCGCTGACGGTGGTGATGGCGGCTGAGGGCTATCCGGGTACGCCCAAGGCGGGCGGCGCGATCGTAGGGCTGGACTCGGCGCGGGCGGCCGGCGGCACGGTGTTCCATGCCGGCACGCGGATCGAGGATGGCGGGCTGGTCGCGTCGGGCGGGCGCGTGCTCGCGGTGACCGCGACCGGCGACGACGTCGCGACGGCGCAGGCGAACGCCTATCGCGCGGTCGAGGCGATCGATTTCGCGGAAGGCTTCTACCGCCGCGACATTGGCTGGCGCGAGATCGCGCGGGGGGCGTAATCCAGTCCTGATCCTCGCCCGCCAGGGGGGGGGTGGCTGGCGCTTGCCAGAAGGAGGGGGGGAAGGGGTACCTCTGTTCCGTGCCCTCCCCCTCCGTCACCTTCGGCGACACCTCCCCCTGGCGGGGGAGGATCAGACATGGGTACCTAACCCAATTACCTCTCGCCGCCTCCCTCGCGTGGCGCTACGAGTATGAGCATGAACGAAACTTCCGCGACCTCTGCCTCGGGCATGAGCCTGCTGCCCGACGGCATCGCCACGCTGACCGCGATCCACTTCACGATCATCGCCGTGGTGGCGGTGCTCGTCGTGATCGGCCTGATCTGGGGCATCAAGGCGAAACGCAGCCGGGTGAAGGCGTCGCGCGACGTGATCGCGAATGCCAAGGAAGCCGGCGTCGCCCCTGTGCCGGTCGAGTCGCCGCGCGCGCAGGCTGCCGAGCCGGCCCCCGTCGCGCCGGCTCCAGCCGAGCCGCGCAGGGCCGAGCAGTCCCAGAGGCACACGCGGACGGTCGCTCCCACCCCGGCACCATCGCCAT
>JAJNQF010000087.1 GCA_021154945.1 Sphingomonas sp. | reverse complement strand
CGTGCAGAGAAGTCCGATCCCAGCGCGTTGGCCGGCGTCGCGATCGGCCTGCCCGCGTTGTCGCGTGCCGAGAAACTGCAGAAGCGTGCAGCGCGCGTGGGGTTCGACTGGCCCGATGCCGCGGGGCCGCTTGCGAAGGTTTTCGAGGAAATCGAAGAGGTTCGCGAAGCCGGCTCGGACACCGTGGCAGAAGAGATCGGCGACCTGCTGTTCGCGGTGACGAACTGGGCCCGCCATCTCGGTGTCGATCCCGAAGCCGCGTTACGCGCGGGCAATGCCAAGTTCGATGCGCGCTTTCGGGCGATCGAGGCCGATGGCGGCGACGCCTTCGCCGCCATGACACTCGATCAGAAGGAAGCCCTGTGGCAGGCGGTCAAGCGTCGCGGCGGATGAACCGGTCGTAATCGCTTTCCGAAAGTCGCACATCGTAGGTCGTCTCGAGTTCGTCGTCCAAGCTGCCCAGCACCTCGCCGTGCGCATGCAGCCACGCCGCGCCCGCGCCGTCGGTCGCGTCGAGCGTGATGCTGTACCGACGATGCGCGCCGGTCAGCTTGGCGGCGACCTGGTGGATCAGCTCATCCACCCCTTCCCCGCTCAGCGCCGAGATTGCGACGACGTCGTCGCGGTGCGCAGCCTGCGCTGCGATCTCCTCATGCGTATCGGCATCGAGCAGGTCGAGCTTGTTCCAGACCTCGAACCGGGGCGTGTTCTCGTCGACGCCGATCTCGGCCAGCACGGTCTCGACGTCGGTCCGCTGCGCCTCGGTATCTGGATGCGCGATGTCACGGATATGGACGAGCAGGTCGGCGGAAACGACCTCTTCAAGGGTCGCCTTGAACGCGGCGACCAGCTGGGTCGGCAGGTCCGAGACGAACCCGACCGTGTCGGACAGGATCGCCTTGTCGATGCCGGGCAACTGGATCTGCCGCAACGTCGGGTCGAGCGTCGCGAACAGCAGATCCTCCGCCATCACGTCTGCGCCGGTGAGCCGGTTGAACAGCGTCGACTTGCCAGCATTGGTGTAGCCGACCAGGGCGATCACCGGCCACGGCGCACGCTGGCGCCGCTCGCGGTGAAGCCCTCGCGTACGGCTGACCTGCTCGAGCTCGCGCTTGAGCCGAGCCATCCGGTCGCGGATCAGGCGGCGATCCGCTTCGATCTGGGTCTCACCCGGACCGCCGAGGAAGCCGAAGCCACCGCGCTGACGTTCGAGATGGGTCCAGCTGCGAACCAGCCGGCCCGCCTGATAATCGAGATGCGCCAGTTCGACCTGCAAGCGCCCCTCGGCGGTCGCCGCACGCTCGCCGAAGATCTCGAGGATCAGGCCGGTGCGATCGATGACCTTAGTTTCGAGCGCCTTTTCGAGATTGCGCTGCTGGATCGGGCTGAGGCTCGCGTCGAACACGACGAGCCCCGCCTCTTCCATCCGAACCTGCGCCGCAAGCATCTCCACTTGGCCGCTGCCGATCAGCGTGGCCGGCTTGGGCTGGCGGACGCGGTAGGCGATCCGTTCGACGACCTCGACGCCAATTGCGGCCGCAAGGCCCGCGGTTTCCTCCAAGCGTGCATCGACGTCGCGCGAAGCGTCGCCCTGATCGGGAAGGACGACGATCGCACGCGCACCGCGCGCGAACTCGTCCCGGTCGCGTTCGAAACCGCTACTCAATCGCCGTGGTCCGTATCAGCTGCGTCATCCGCATCATCCGTATCGGTGGGTTCCTCGGCGAGGTTCAGCGGGCGCGCCGGCTGGATGGTCGAGACCGCGTGCTTATAAACGAGCTGCGCCATGCCCTCGCGCTGGAGCAGCATGCAGAACAGGTCGAAGCCGGCGATCTGACCCTGCAGCATGACGCCGTTGATCAGGAACATCGTCACGCTGTCTTCGGATTTCCGCACCGCGTTGAGGAAAATGTCCTGCAACAACGGGTGCTTCTTCTGGTTCTCTCCGACGGCGTCGACGATTGCCGACACGTCCATCGGGCCTGCTGGCATGATCGTCGAAATGGCGTGCTTGTAGATCAACTGCGACTGGCCATCGCGGCGGAGCAGCACCGAAAAATTATCGAACCATGTGACGATGCCCTGGAGCTTCACGCCCTTGACGAGAAACATCGTGACCGGCGTCTTGGAGCGCCGGAGTGCGTTCAGGAAGAGGTCCTGAAGCGAGCCTGGTTTATCGGCCAATGGGATAACCCTTTGTTTTTGGCGGGACTTTGCCCGCAAGGCGCTGTTTCCCAGCGTCGGAGATGCACCCGGTTACCGGGCACCGTATGTGATCTATGATCGACACCCCCATAGTTCCAGAGGGCGGCGAAATTGCGGCGCCTTATTCGTCGCGTGTTTCGGTGATGCCGAGCAGCTTGAGTTTGCGGTGGAGTGCCGACCGCTCCATGCCGATGAAGCTGGCCGTGCGCGAGATGTTGCCCGAAAAGCGACGGATCTGGACGCGCAGATACTCACGTTCGAAAGTCTCGCGCGCCTCCCGCAGCGGCGATCCCATGATCGCGGTGCCCCCCGCCGCCCCCATGTCGCCCTGATCGCCGAGCACTTCGGCGGGCAACAGGTCGATGTCGATCCGGCCGATGCGATCGCCAGGCGCGAGGATGATCGTCCGCTCGACGACGTTGCGAAGCTGCCGGACGTTGCCAGGCCAGTCATAGGATTGCAGCGCGACCATCGCATCGGGAGCGATCTCGGGCGTCGGCACGCGGCGTTCGGACGCGTAATGCGCGATGAAATGCTGGACCAGCGCCGGGATATCCTCGCGGCGATCGGAGAGCGGCGGGATCGTCACGGGGACGACGTTGAGGCGGTAGTAGAGATCTTCGCGAAAGCGCCCCTCGGCGATCTCGAACACCAGGTCGCGCGCCGTCGCCGAGACGACCCGAACGTCGACCTTGACGACCCGCGTGCCACCAACTCGCGTGAAACTCTGGTCGGTCAGCGCGCGCAGGATCCGGGCCTGCGTCGTGATCGGCATGTCGGCGATCTCGTCGAGGAACAACGTGCCGCCATGTGCCTGTTCGAACAGGCCGGGACGGACGAGATCGCCCGCCTCCTCGACCCCGAACAGTTCCTCGTCGACCCGCTCGGGCGTCATCCGTGCGGCGCTCACGACGATGAACGGGGCGTCGGTGCGCTGGCTCCAGCCATGCAGCAGCCGCGCGGCGACTTCCTTACCGACGCCTGCGCCGCCCATCACGAGCACACGGCTACCGGTTGCCGCAACCCGCTTTAACGTCGCGCGGACGCCGTTGATCGCGCCAGAACTGCCGGTGAGATCGGTCTCGCGGCCGACCGTCGCGCGCAGGGTGGCGACTTCGCGCCGCAGCCGTTCGGTCTCGGTCGCACGCGCCACCATGAGCAGCAGGCGCTCGGCCTCGAACGGCTTTTCGATGAAGTCGGACGCGCCACGCCGGATCGCGGCGACCGCGGTATCCAAATTGCCGTGCCCCGAGATGACGAGCACGGGGATCGACGGGTCGCGACGCTTGATTTCGTCGAGCAGTTCGAGCCCGTCGAGCCGCGAGCCTTGCAGCCAGACGTCGAGCAGCACCAGCGACGGACGCCGTGCGGCGATCGCTTCCAGCGCGGAATCGCTGTCGCCGGCGTCGCGCGTGTCATAGCCTTCGTCTTCGAGGACGCCGGCGACCAGTTCGCGAATGTCACGTTCGTCGTCCACGACGAGAATATCGAGCGCCATCAAATCATGTCCGGTTGCGAGTCATGGTGGCGAGTTGGCCATCCCCTGCCCCCTCGGGTAGCGGCCCCCCTGCGTCGAGGCCCACTTGGTTCAGGCCCCCCTGGTCCAGTGCTGCCAGAGCTCTGGTGTCGAAGGTCATGGTGACGAGCGTGCCGCCACCCGGCCGATCGGAGAAGGCGATCGTTCCACAATGCTCCTCAATGATCTTCTTGACGATGGCAAGCCCGAGGCCCGTGCCGCGCGCCCGCGTCGTGACATAGGGCTCCATGATCCGGTCGCGGTCGGCGGGCAGGCCGATGCCGGTATCGGCGACCGCGATCGTCACGCTCCGACCCGCCTCCTGGCTGAGCGTCATCGTCACAGATCCACCGGGTTCGCCTCGTGTTTCAATGGCTTCTACCGCGTTCTTCACGATATTGGTGAGCGCCTGGCCTATCTGGCGACGATCGCAGACCAGCGCCAAGCCCGTATCGTCGTTGACGAGGTGGAAGCCGATCGTGGGATGCGCCACCTCGTGCAGGAAAAGCGCCTGGCGGGCGGCATCGACCAGCGACTCCTCACGGAAGACGGGCTTGGGCATACGCGCAAATGACGAGAATTCGTCGACCATCCGGCGCAGGTCGCCGACCTGGCGGATGATCGTGTCGGTGAGCCGCGAGAACGTGCCGTCCTGCATCTCGGCCTTAGCGCCATAGCGTCGTTGCAGGCGTTCGGCGGCGAGCTGGATCGGTGTCAGTGGGTTCTTGATCTCGTGCGCGATCCGTCGGGCAACGTCGGACCAAGCCGCGCGGCGCTGATCGAGCAGTTGCTGCGTGATGTCGTCGAAGGTGAGGATCGGACCAGTCGCCGGGCGGGCTATGCGGACCGCCAGCGTGCGGACGTCACCGCCCTGCCCGACCTCGACGATCGCCTCCCGGTCGCCCCCGTCGAGCATCGCGTCGAGTTCGGGAGCGACATCGACCAGCTTGCGTCCGACGAGACCGCCCGCATCGGTCCCGAGCAGCGTGACCGCGGAATCATTGGCGATCGTTATCGTGCGCTCGCGTCCGGTCGCGACGACGCCTGCCGAGACGCCGGCCATCACTGCCTCGATCAACGCGCGTCGGTTTTCGAGCTGGCCGTTGGCGGTGACGAGCTCTGTATTCTGTTCCTCGAGCTGGCCGGTCATCTGGTTGAAGGCGTTGGCTAGCGTCCCGACTTCGTCGCGGCTGCGCGGGTCCGGCACGCGCGCGGTCAAGTCGCCGCCCGCGACGCGCCGCGCGGCATCGACGAGTTCGCCGACGGGACGGACAAGGCGATCGGCCACCGCGAGCGCGATCCAGACGGCGACCCCAACGATCAGCAGCGAGATGAAAAGCAACGCAGCGTTGAACCGCAACTGGAGGCTCCGCGAGCGCGCCAGCAGCGACCTATAGCTCGTCAGCACCTCATTCGCACGGACGGTCTGCCCGGAGAGCAGCTTGGTATCCTCGACGCGTCCGGCGTAGAGAAAGAGCTCGTCGGAACCGGGCAGCAGCGTGATCGTCTGGATCCGGTCGCCTGTGACCGCGACGACCGCGGACTTGCCAGCGCGGAGCTGGGCGATCGACTGCGGGGTCACCTGGCGCGCGAAATCGATCTTGTAGGGGTCGACGACCGCGAAGGTCTGGATCTCGTTGTCCGGCGTGACCTTGAAGAGCGCCGCCTCGGACAGGCTGCGGTAATAGACTTGCTGGAGGAAATAGCCGGAGAAGTCGGGGCTCTGGAGCGATTTCGCCTCGAGATAGCCCGACATGTCGGCGGCCATCGTCACGGTCGCCTCCTCCCAGCGGCTGAGCTGGCGCGCATAGGAGGATTGCGCGAGCGCGGTGGCGTTCTCAAGCATCCCGCGCGCTTGGTCGGAATACCAGAACTGGACGCCGTACTGGAACAGCAACGAGGCGAAGATCGTCACCAGCAGCATCGGCACCGCGGCGACGATGGAGAACAGCGCGACAAGGCGGACGTGAAGGCGCCCGCCACCGCCTACAGGCGACCGGGCGGCGCGGCGCATCGCCACGCGCCGGCCGAGCAGCATCAGCAACGCGATGCCGGGAACGAGGTTGGCGACGAGCAGCAGCGCGACCAGCGGTGGCGGGATCAGGCGCTGCGGTGCGTCGGTGCCGGTGATGATGAAATAGCTCGCGACGCCGATCGCGACGGCGACCGCCAGGACCAGCGCCTCGACTGCAGGCGTCACCGCGAACCGGTGTGCGGGCCCGTCATCATCCATCGGTAGCGTCGCGGAAGCGATCATCGTTGCCTCGATACAACGTCAACCGTTGCCGGGAAACCACATAATGACAGTTTCAGCGACGTTCCGTCTCTTCGGCTCGCTGCGTCTCGCTCCCGCCATGGCCGATATCGATGCCGAGCGTGTCGAGGCGTTTGCGCAGCGTATTGCGGTTGATCCCCATCGCGCGGGCGGCGCGGAGCTGGTTCTGGCCGTGGCGCGCCAGCATCGCTTCGATCAACGGGCGTTCGACTTCGCCGATCACGCGATCGTACAGCGTACCGTCGTCGAGCGCGGCTGGATTCTCGCGCGCGATCCGCTCGATCATCGCGCGGACGGCGTGGCCGATCTCGATGTCGGTGGGTTCGCCGATTACTGGGGGTGTGCCGATCATCGTGCGGATCGCGTCGGCGCCGATCACTTCGTCGCGCGCCAGCACGGCCAGCCTGCGCATCAGGTTTTCGAGTTCGCGGACGTTGCCCGGCCAGTCGTGCGCGCCGAGTTCGGTGAGCGCATCGCTGCCGAGCTGGCGACGGGGCAGGCCCTGCATGGCGGCATGGTCGAGGAAATGGCGGGCGAGCAAGGCGATGTCCTGGCGACGCTCGCGGAGTGGCGGCAGCGTGATCGGGACGACGTTGAGGCGGTAGAACAGGTCCTCGCGGAAATGCCCCGCGGCGACCTGCGCGTTGAGATCGCGGTTGGTGGCGGCGACGATCCGGACGTCGACGCGGATCGTCCGCGCGCCGCCGACGCTGGTGAACTCGCCCGACTGGAGCACGCGCAACAGGCGAGTCTGCGCCTCCATCGGCATGTCGCCGATCTCGTCGAGGAACAGCGTGCCGCCCGACGCCTGTTCGAACCGCCCGGCGTTGCGCGTCGCCGCGCCGGTGAACGCGCCGCGCTCATGCCCGAACAGCTCAGCCTCGATCAGCTCGCGCGGGATCGCGGCCATGTTGATCGCCACGAACGGCGCCGCGTTGCGTGGGCCGAGATCATGGATCGCGCGCGCGACGAGTTCCTTGCCGGTGCCCGAT
>JAJNQF010000082.1 GCA_021154945.1 Sphingomonas sp. | reverse complement strand
CTGTTGGCCACACCTCTTATCGGTAGGCTCGTCGACTCCCGCGATGCGGGCAAGCTGCTAGTGGCAACGGCGCTGACCAATGCCGTCATCATCGCGTGGATGGCTTGGCATCCTGATCTAACCTCTACCATCGTCGGTGCTAGTATCCTCAGCGTGGCGTTCGCCATCGGCGGGACGGCCAGTTTCGCCCTCATCCCCGTCCTAGCCGCAGGGCTGGGCATGACGCTGCCACGCGCCAATGCGGTGTTGGAGTTCGTGCGCAGTGCGGGGATGCTTGCCGGGCCGGTCGTGGGCGGCACGCTGGTGGCGTGGGGCGGGACCGGGAACGCGCTGCTGATCGATGCTGCCAGCTTCGTGCTTCTAGCCGCCGTCGTGTTGGCGAGTGGCCTTCGCCGCCCCGTTGAAGCGGACGAAGACGGCCAGGCCCGAACCCTGCTGTCCGAATATTTGCCGGTCCTGCGTGATCGTAGGATTACGATCATGATCGGCGCGCTGACGCTTGAGGTCTATGCGACCGCCATTGCCGATGTAGCATTCGTGTTTCTCGTGACCGTCACATTGGCGGCCGGCCCGACCGTGTTTGGTTTGCTGACGGCCTGCTGGGCTGGAGGATTGATGGCGGGGGCTGCTGCATCGGGAACGATGGCGATGAAGCGGCCGGCACCGATCGCCTTCGTTTCCGGGACTGTGATGGGCGGGATCATGCTCGCGATCGGTATCGGCATATCCACAACGATTGGTAGCATCGCCTTCGTGGGGATTGCGTTCGTAATCGGGGGTGCAGCGAACAGCGCCCACAACATCGCGGTCCGAACGATGCTGCAACGTGAGGCTCCGGCTAACGCGCAAGGCAAAGTCGCGGCGATCTACAGCGCCAGCACAAGCAGCGCGGGCATCCTTGGATATATGACTGGAGGCTTGTTCGCGCCGAACGGGGCGGTCGATGCCTATATCCTCGGCGGTACGCTTGGGGCTGTAGCAGGTTTGGTGGGGTGGCTGCTGTTCAGCTCTATCAAAGCCCGCCCTTCATAATCGCTGGCGGAAAGATCCCGATCATCCCTACCGCATCGGCTTTTCCAATTTCCGATTCTTTTCGGGACAGGCAGCAGCGTCAGGCGACATCGCCTAACGCCACCCGCCTTCCCAACAGCGGAAGGGCCGCTTTCCTCCCCAATCCATACATTCGATGTCGGCAAGCGTCGTCTCAACTCGATTCGTTTTCAGAGCCAACCCGTCCGGGTCTTACTTAACCCAGACAACCCCAAAAGATCGGACGATACCTGTAAAGCTGCGATTCCGCGTGCGATCTACAAGATCTTAGTCGCTACCCGTCACAGCAGCACGTCCACACTGTGGATCACCAGTCCGACCAGCCCGCCGACGATCGTCCCGTTCACCCGGATATATTGCAGGTCGCGGCCGACCGCGTTTTCCAGGCGGCTGGTGATCGTGTCGGCGTCCCAGCTGCGCACGGTTTCGGACACCAGCTTGACGATGCCGTCGCCGTAGTCCGCCGCCGCACCGACTGCCGCACGACGTACGAAGCGGTTGATCGTGCGCGACATGCGCGGATCGTGCTGCAACGTCTCACCAAGCTGGCGGAGGATGTCGCCGAGCTTGCCGGCCATCGCGCGCTCGGGATCGCGGGCGATCGCGAGAAGGGCGCCGCGCGCCTGTTCCCACAGGCCGTCGAGCCAGCGTTGCATCGCCGGGTTGTCGAGCAGGTCGTTCTTCATCGTCTCGACCCGCTCGCGCATGCGGCGGTCGTATTGGAGATCCCAGGCGAGGCGATCGAGCCCCTCCTCCGCCTTCAGCCTGAGCGGATGCTCGGGGTCCTCGGCCATCTCGGCGAGCAGCTTGTCGAAGCCGCTGATCAGCTTGTCCGCGACGGTGGTGTCGAGCCCGGTCCAGCGCAGGATCGAGCCGGCCTTGTCATGGACCATCGCGCGGACGAGGTGATCGTTTGCCGCCAAGGTTTTCGCTGCCCACCGGATCGCGCTTTCGAGCAAAGGCGCGTGGCGGCGCTCGGCGATCGCGGCCTTCAGCAATTGGCCGAGGATCGGCGAGACTTCGGTCTCGCGCAGTCGTGCGCCGATCCCGGCCTTGACCATCCCGCCGAGCCGAGCCGGATCGAGGCCTTCGAGAACCTGCGCGACCAGCTTCGACGCGCCCTGCCGGAAGCGGCCCCCTGCCCCCTCGGGCGGATCGGTGAGCCAGCGGGCGATCGCCCCCGCCACGTCGAGCCGCCGCGTGCGCCGCGCGATGACGACCGGAATCAGGAAGTTCGCCCGGAGGAACTGCGCGAGCGTATCGCCGATCCGATCCTTGTTGCGCGGCACGATCGCGGTGTGGGGGATCGGCAGGCCGAGCGGATGGCGGAACAGCGCGGTGACCGCGAACCAGTCCGCCAGACCGCCGACCATCGCCGCCTCGGCAAACGCGCGGACAAACCCGAACGCCGGGTGGACGGGGACGAGCGCGCGGCTGGCGAAGAACGTGGCGGCCATGAGCACGAGCAGGCCGGTGGCGACGATCCGCATGCGGACGAGCGCCGGTGGAGGTGCTTCGCCGGCCGGGCGCATACGGGGTAAAAGCGTCATGCCCGTAACAATCCCCGGGCGCCCCGAATGTTCACGCCGCTGCGGCGGTTCGGGTGCCCGGGTGCAGAAGGGCGTGTCGTAGGTCGATCACTCGGCGGGTTGCGTGCCGTCACCCCGTTCGCCGCCGTGCCCGAGCTTGCCGGTCGCCGGCCCGAGCAGCGGCCCCGGATTGGGTCCGGCGATCTCGATCACGTCGTCGCCATTGTCACCCGGACGATAGGTGAGCAGGCGACGGCTCAGCCGCGGCCCGACATAGCGCTCGATCCCGACCGCCAGGCTGAACGCCGCGGGGATGATCAGCAGGGTCAGCAGCGTCGACAGCGCAAGACCGCCGATCACGACCGTGCCCATCGGCGCGCGCGACGACGAATCGCCGCTGAGCGACATCGCGGTCGGCACCATGCCGGCGACCATCGCGACCGTGGTCATCACGATCGGCTGGGCGCGCTTGTGCCCGGCATCGATGATCGCGGTGAACGCGTCGACGCCCTTGCTCATCTCGTCGAGCGCGAAGTCGATCAGCAGGATCGAGTTCTTGGCGACGATGCCGAGCAACATCAGAAGGCCGATATACACCGGCAGCGACAGCGGCTGTCCGGTCGCCCACAACGCGAGCAACCCGCCGAGCGGCGCGAGCAGCAACGAGCCCATGTTGACGAACGGCGGCAGCACGCGGCGGTAGAGCAGCACCAGCACCGCGAACACGAGGAAGGTGCCCGCGATCACCGCGGTGATGAAGTTGGTGATCATCTCGGCCTGCCACTTGCTCTGGCCGAGCGTGAGTTCGCTGACGCCGACCGGCAGGGCCTTCATTGCGGGCAGCGCGTGGACCTGCTTCATCGCGTCGGAGATGACGACGCCGGGCGCGAGATCGGCGCCGAGCGTGATCTGGCGCTGCTGGTTGACGCGGTCGATCTTGGTCGGGCCCGAGCCGAGGCCGATATCCGCGACGAGGTTGAGCGGCACCGAGCCGCCCGATGCGGTCGACACGGGCAGGTTCTGGATCGTCGACAGGCTGGTCCGTGCCGACTGATCGAGCGCGACGCGGATCGGGATCTGGCGATCGGAGAGCGAGAAGCGCGCCGAGTTCTGGTCGATATCG
>JAJNQF010000039.1 GCA_021154945.1 Sphingomonas sp. | reverse complement strand
GCCCGCGCCCCGTCCAGATCGCCTAGCGCCGCGCGCAATTCCTCGAACATTGCCGGCGGCGCGGCGTTCAGCCGGTCGGGCCGGTTGAGCGTCAGCACCAGCACGTCGCCGCGCCGTTCGCTCAGGATATGCTCGTACGCGGCCATCAGATCTCTCCTAGTGCGCGCCGGTATCGCCCGGCGTCTCCATCAACTCGACCAGCATGCCGCCAAAGTCCTTCGGGTGCACGAACACGATCGGCGTGCCATGCGCGCCGATCCGCGGCTCGCCCAGCACGGTCGCGCCCTTCGCCTTCAGGTCGGCGACCGCCGCGTGGATATCCGCCACCTCGAAGCAGACGTGATGCTGCCCGCCCGCCGGGTTCTTGCGCAGGAAGCCAGCGATCGGCGAAGTCTCGTCATACGGCTCAATCAGTTCGATCTGCGTGTTCGGCGCGTCGATGAAGCACACCTTCACGCCCTGCGCGGGCAGGTCGAACGGCTCGCCGATCGCAGTCGCGCCGAGCAGCAGGCGATACGTCTCGACCGACTTCGCGATCGATGGCGTCGCGACCCCGACATGGTTGAGGCGACCCAGGCTCATGGCGCGTCCTTCGGCGGCGGCGGCGGCGGCGTGGGAACGACACCGAGCGTGTACCCGCACACACCGAGCACCTGCCGGACCATCGCATCGCTGGTCGGCGCGACGAAGTTGGCCTGGACCGCGAAGTTAGCGCCATTGGTGGTTTCCACGCGCACCGTCTTCGACTTCACCAGGAAACTGGTCAGCTTGGTGATCGCCGCAGGATCGGCTGTGTACGTACCAGTCCCCGGAAACTGCCAGTTATAGGTGAACGCCGGCCCGCCATCGAAGCGCACCGCGACCGGCTTGTCCGCGCCAGATCCGAGCGGCTGCGGCTGAATGAACTGGATTGACACGATCGGCTCGGACGCGACGTCGCACTTCACGACGAACCGCGACAGCCCGTCATTGCCGGTGACCGAGGCGGAGATGCTGCGCACCCCCGCCGGGCTGGTGCGGTCGACAACCTTCCATGCAGGTGCGGCCGTGCCCGTCGCGGCCACGGCTTGGAGGAGCAGAAACGCGATCATTCCTCGATCCTCCGCTGCTGCCGGCCGGCCGCCATCGCAGCGCCTTCGATCATGCCTTCCAGTCGTGAAACCCGGTCCCGCACATTGGCCAGCGCATCGGTGAGCCCCTCCACGTCCGCGCCGATCGCGGTGATACGCATATCAAGTTGATCCATCCGTGATTGCATCAAGATGACTTGACGGATCGCGCCGACAGCATCGCCGAACACGCTCACCGACGGATTCCTGCTTCACGCAGAAAGGCATCAACCTTGCGATGCGTGCGATCCAGCGTGTCGATCATGTTGTCCAATGAAGCATGCATCTTGGGGATCGCCTCGTTGACCTGCTGCACGAGCACGGCGAGTTCTTCTTCCTCTTCCGGCGTTGGCTTGCCGATATACTGGCTCGACGCCTCGCGCAAAACATGCCCGACCGACTGGCCGTTGCTGCTCGCAAACGCGTCCAGCGCTGCCTTGTGGTCGGGGGTAGTCAGAAACGTCACGCGTTCGGTCTGCATGTCACGACTCCTTCGCATGACATGATAATGTGCTTATCATAACCGAACAAGCATGACTCACAACGGGATGTTGTCATGCTTCTTCCACGGATTCTCCAGCGCCTTGCCGCGGAGTTTCCGTAGGCCGAGCGCGATCCGGCGGCGGGTCGAGTGGGGCTGGATCACTTCGTCGATGAAGCCCTTCGACGCGGCGACGAACGGGTTGGCGAAGCGCGCCTCGTACTCCGCGGTGCGTTCCGCGATCTCCTCGGGCGTCTTGCCGCGGAAGATGATCTCGACGGCGCCCTTCGCGCCCATCACCGCGATCTCGGCGGTCGGCCATGCGTAGTTCAGGTCGCCGCGCAGGTGCTTCGAGGCCATCACGTCGTAGGCGCCGCCATACGCCTTCCGCGTGATGACGGTGATTTTCGGGACTGTCGCTTCGGCATAGGCGAACAGGAGTTTAGCGCCGTGCTTGATGATGCCGTTATGCTCCTGCACGGTGCCAGGCAGGAAGCCGGGGACGTCGACGAAGGTCACGATCGGGATCTCGAACGCATCACAGAAGCGCACGAACCGCGCCGCCTTCTTCGAGCTGTTGATGTCGAGCACGCCCGCGAGCACCATCGGCTGGTTCGCGACGAAGCCGACCGTGCGGCCCTCGATCCGGCCGAAGCCGGTGATGATGTTGGCCGCATGCGCCGGCTGCGTCTCGAAGAAATCGCCTTCGTCGACGGTCTTCCGGATCAGCTCGTGCATGTCGTAGGGCTGGTTCGCCGACGCCGGGATCAGCGTGTCGAGGCTCTCCTCGATCCGGTCCCATTCGTCCGCTGTCGGGCGCTCGGGCACGCCGTCACGGTTAGACGCGGGCAGGAAATCGAAGAAATCGCGCGCGGCCAACAAGGCCTCGATGTCGTTCTCGAAGGCGTTGTCGGCGACCGACGTCTTGGTCGTGTGAGTCACCGCGCCGCCGAGCGCCTCCTGCGTCACGACCTCGTTGGTCACCGTCTTGACCACGTCGGGGCCGGTGACGAACATGTAGCTCGAATCCTTCACCATGAAGATGAAGTCGGTCATCGCGGGGCTGTAGACCGCACCGCCGGCGCAGGGCCCCATGATCAGCGAAAGCTGCGGCACGACGCCGGACGCAAGCGCGTTGCGCTGGAACACCTCGGCATAGCCGCCGAGCGAGGCGACGCCCTCCTGGATGCGCGCGCCGCCGCTGTCGTTGAGGCCGATGATCGGCGCGCCGACCTTCATCGCGCTGTCCATCACCTTGCAGATCTTCTGCGCGTGACGCTCGCTCAAGGACCCGCCGAACACGGTGAAGTCCTGGCTGAAGACGAAGACGAGGCGGCCGTTGATCGTGCCCGATCCGGTGACCACGCCGTCGCCGGGGATAACCTGGTCCTGCATGCCGAAATCGACGCAGTTGTGCTCGACGTACATGTCGAGCTCCTCGAACGATCCCTCGTCCAGCAGCACGTCAAGGCGCTCCCTCGCGGTGAGCTTTCCCTTGGCGTGCTGCGCTCCGATCCGCTTGAGGCCTCCGCCGACTCTTGCGGCTTCGCGGCGGCGTTCAAGCTCTTCGATCGTCGATGACATCGTCTCTCCGTCCTGCTGATTGCCTTCACAGAGCGGGATGCGATGCGCAAATGCAATGTTGCAAAGTTGTACGGAGCATGTTTGCAAACTAGGTGGAGGCATGACCCTTCCTGCACGTCGCCTCTTCGTCGGACACCGCCTGCGCGACCTGCGCCGCGTTCTCCGGATCAGTCAGGCGGCGATGGCGGCGCGGATCGGGCTGTCGGTGAGCTACCTCTCGCAGATCGAGAATGGCGATCGGCCAGTGACCGAGGGCGTGCTGATCACGCTCGCGCGCGAGTTTCCGGCGGATTGGGGCAGCATCGACGCGGCGGATGACACCGCGCTGCTGATCGCGACGCTGGAGGCGGTGTCGGACACGAGTGTCGAGGCGCCCGCGCTCGACGAGACCGCGGTGCGGCGCGCGGTGAAGCACCAGCCGTTGTTGGCGCAGCGGCTGGTCGCGATGCACGATGCATACCGGCGTGCGCAGGAGCAGTTGCGCGCGCTCGACGACCGGCTGGTAGCCGGGTCGGGCGCGCCGGGCCTGCTGCCGTGGGAGGACGTGCGCGACTGGTTTCATGCGGCGGGCAATTATGTCGATGCGCTCGACCGGCGGGCGGAGGAGATTGGCGAGACGCTGGGGGCGGATCGGATCACGGCATTGGAGGCTCGGCTTGCGGCACGGGGCGTGTCCGTCGCAATCTCGGGAGCGCTTGCGGCCCCGCTACGCGATTATGACGGCGCGACCTTACGGCTCGATGGATCGCAGCCGGGAGAGACGACCTTGTTCTCGCTCGCGCACCAGGTCGCGCGGCACGAGTTCGGCGATGTCATTGGCGGCATCGTCGCGGCGTCAGAAATGGCATCGGAGACGGCCCGCGCGCTGCTGACGGCGGGGCTGACCAATTACGCGGCCGGGGCGATCGTCATGCCCTACACCCGCTTCCGCACCGAAGCGCGGAACGTGCGGCACGACATCGACCGGCTGCGGCGGATTTTCGGGACGAGTTTCGAGCAAACCTGTCACCGGCTCTCGACGTTGCAGCGCCCCGGCGCGCTCGGCATCCCGTTCTTCTTCTGCCGCGTCGACATGGCGGGGAATATCACCAAGCGCCACTCCGCCACGCGGTTGCAGTTCGCCCGGTTCGGCGGCGCGTGTCCGTTGTGGATCGTCCATGAGGCGGTGGCGATCCCCGACCGAATCCTGACGCAGCTGATCGAGACCACCGACGGCATCCGCTACGTCTCGATGGCGAAGGGGCTGGTGAAGCCGTCCGAGACGTACACGCGACCGGCGCGGCGCTATGCGGTGGCGCTCGGGTGCGAGGAGGCGAACGCGTCGGAGTTCATCTATGCGGATGCGCTGGGAACTGGAGGGATCGCGACGCCGATCGGGTCTTCGTGCCGCGTCTGTTTACGGACGGACTGCGACCAACGGGCGTTTCCGCCGGCGCCAAGTGGGATACGAGTCGATCCGGACCGGCGCGGCGCTGTGCCGTACGAGGTGGTGTGAATTCCCCCCTCCCTGGAAGGGAGGGGTCGGGGGTGGGTCGGTTTCCGCATTATCCAACCGGTGAGGCTCGAGCCGACCTACCCACCCCCAGCCCCTCCCTTCCAGGGAAGGGGGAAGGATCAGTCCTTCGGAAAGAAATGCTCGATCACGCTATTCGTCAGCCGCGAGGGCCGCAGCGTTTCCGCGTCCAGGCAGCACCAGCTCGACTTCACCTCGGCCAGCACGTCCTCGCCACGCTTGATGATCGTCTCGTAGAACGCACGCGCGCCCTGGACTTTCTCCAGCAACACCGTCGCGATCACGTCGTCGTTGAGGAACGCCGGTTTCCGGTACGTGATCTCGTGTTTCAACGCGACCCACAGGTGCCCGGCGACCGCCTCGGCCGGCGCGAGGCGCTGCCAATGGTCGATCACGGCGGCCTGCACCCACTTCAGATAGTTCGCATTGTTGACATGACCCATGAAGTCGATGTCGGCCGGCTCGATGCCGATGGCGTAGCTATGGGGAATGGCTGTTGTCACGCGTGACATATAGCATGCGAACCTGAACATAGCGATGACGGCGAGGCTTAGATACCGAGAATAAACGCTATTTCAGCCACGCGGCGCACGCCCTAGCATCCGATCAGCGCCGCCTCTTGTGTTGCTCAAATACAACACCATCTCTCGGCCAACACCGAATCAATCCCACAGGAATTCGTCATGAACATCGACAAATTCACCGACCGCGCGAAGGGCTTCCTGCAATCCGCGCAGACCGTCGCGATCCGCATGAACCATCAGCGGATCGCGCCCGAGCATCTTTTGAAGGCGCTGCTGGAAGACGAGCAAGGCATGGCCGCCGGGCTGATCGCGGCCGCGGGTGGCGACGCCAAGCGCGCGACCTCTGAGACCGATCTCGCGCTCGCCAAGATCCCGGTCGTGTCGGGCTCGGGCGCGCAGACCACGCCGGGAATCGACAACGATGCCGTCCGGGTGCTCGACCAGGCCGAGCAGATCGCGACCAAAGCGGGCGACAGCTTCGTCACCGTCGAACGGCTGCTGGTCGCGCTCGCGCTGTCGCTCAACACAGCAGCGGGGAAGGCCTTGAAGGCCGGCGGCGTGACGCCGGAGGGGCTGAATACCGCGATCAACGGTCTACGCCAGGGCCGCACCGCCGACACCGCGGGCGCCGAGGATCGCTATGATGCGCTGAAAAAGTTCGCGCGCGATCTCACCCAGGCGGCACGCGACGGCAAGCTCGACCCCGTCATCGGCCGCGACGAGGAGATCCGCCGCACCATCCAGATCCTCGCACGCCGGACCAAGAACAACCCCGCGCTGATCGGCGAGCCCGGCGTCGGGAAAACGGCTATCGCGGAAGGGCTAGCCCTTCGCATCGCCAATGGCGACGTGCCCGATACGCTGAAGGACCGCCGGCTGATGTCGCTCGACCTCGGCTCGTTGATCGCCGGCGCGAAGTATCGCGGTGAGTTTGAGGAGCGACTGAAGGGCGTGCTCGACGAGGTGAAGGCCGCCGAGGGCGACATCATCCTGTTCATCGACGAGATGCACCAGCTGATCGGCGCGGGCAAATCCGAGGGCGCGATGGATGCGGGCAATCTGCTGAAACCCGCTTTGGCACGCGGCGAATTGCACTGCGTCGGCGCGACCACGCTCGATGAGTATCGCAAATATGTCGAGAAGGACCCCGCGTTGCAGCGGCGGTTCCAGCCGGTGATGGTCGGCGAACCGACTGTCGAGGACACGATCTCGATCCTGCGCGGATTGAAGGAGAAGTACGAGCTCCACCACGGCGTGCGGATCACCGACGGCGCGATCGTCGCCGCCTCGACGCTGTCGAACCGCTACATCACCGACCGCTTCCTCCCCGACAAGGCGATCGACCTGATGGACGAGGCTGCGTCGCGCATCCGTATGGAGGTGGAATCGAAGCCCGAGGCGATCGAGAATCTCGACCGTCGGATCATCCAGCTGAAGATCGAACGCGAGGCGCTGAAGCGCGAGACCGATGACGCGTCGGTCGACCGGCTCGACACGCTGGAGGGCGATCTCGTCAACCTGGAG
>JAJNQF010000019.1 GCA_021154945.1 Sphingomonas sp. | reverse complement strand
GGCCGGGGCCCAATTGGAGGACGGAGGTAACTTAGGCGCAGTCCTCCGTTACGGCGACCTTTCCAATTGGGCCCCGGCCTCCGCCGGGGTGGTGTCTTCTTCCGGGATCAAAGAGCGATTTCTCCCCGAATCCCAAACCCTCGATTGACTATAATTGTGCGCCGCGTCACAACTCGCGGCGTCGATGCCGGGCAACCGGCATGGCACCGCGCGGGAGAGCGTTTCCGGTCCTTTCAGGGCTGGCCCTTGACTGGGCACGGAACCGCCGAAGGAGCAACCACCCCGGAATCTCTCAGGCACCAGAGACCGCGCGGGGCTGATCGACACTCTGGAAAGCGTCCTGGCGTTCGCGCCGAGGGCCACCGAAGGGGTAAGCGCTGGACTTTGTTCGCGCGAAAGCTCTCAGGTCCCGTGACAGAGGGGGTTCGGATCGCAGCACCACCGGGTGCGGCGCGCCCCTTCGACGGAGACGAGCATGAGCGATTACGCCAGCATCATCGATCAGGCCGACGATTACGTCGAGCCCGAGATCCTGCCACTGCCGCTCGACGGGTGGCACCGGGCGCAGGGCGCGCGGATGGTCGAGTTCGCCGGCTACGAGATGCCGATCCAGTATGAAGGCATCATGGCCGAACACGCCTGGACGCGCGACTCGGCGGGCCTGTTCGACGTCAGCCACATGGGTCAGCTCGTCTTCTCCGGCGAAGGCGTCGCGCACGCGCTCGAAACCGTCCTGCCGGGCGACATCGCGGGCTTAAGCGAGGGCAAGATGCGCTATTCGCTGCTGCTTGCGCAGGACGGCGGCATCCTCGACGACCTGATGGCCACGCGCCTGCCCGACGACCAGCCGTCGCCCTTCTCGGCGCAGGACGTTGAGCCTGAAGCGTACGATCCGCTTCACCCGTCGCCGACCGCCAGCGGCAGCTTCTACGTCGTCGTCAACGGCGCGACCAAGTATGACGACGTCAGCTACCTGATCGAGCACCTGCCCGACGACGTCACGATCAACATCCTCGAAGACCAGGCGTTGCTCGCGGTGCAGGGTCCCAAGGCGGTCGAGGCAGTCGCGCGGATCGTCCCCGGCATCGACGCGCTCGTGTTCATGACCGCCGGCGCGTTCCACTGGAACGACGTGCCGCTGTGGATCAGCCGCTCGGGCTACACCGGTGAGGACGGCGTCGAGATCTCGCTCCCCGCCGAACACGCCGTCGCGTTCGCGGACGCGCTGCTTGCGCTCCCCGAGATCAAGCCGATCGGCTTGGGCGCACGCGACTCGTTGCGCCTCGAAGCCGGCCTGCCGCTCTACGGCCACGACCTCGATCCCGAGATCACGCCGGTCATGGCCGACCTCGGTTTCGCGCTGTCGAAGCGCCGCCGCGAGGCCGCCGATTTCCCCGGCGCCGAGCGTATCCTCACCCAGCGCGAACATGGCCCCGCCCCCAAGCGCGTCGGCCTGATCGTCGAGGGTCGCCAGCCCGCGCGCGAAGGCGCCGAGGTGATCGACGATACCGGCGCGACGATCGGTCGCCTGACTAGCGGCGGCTTCGCGCCGACGCTCGGGAAGCCGATCGCGATGGCCTATGTGCCGCTCGCGCTCGCGGCACCCGGTACCCGCATCGAAATCGCGCAACGCGGCAAGGTCCACACCGCCACCGTCACCGCGATGCCCTTCATTCCCCACCGCTACGTCCGCGCAGGAGCCAAGTGATATGAGCCGTTACTTCACGCAGGATCACGAATGGGTCGATGTCGACGGCGACATCGGCACCGTCGGTATCTCCGAATACGCGCAGAGCCAGCTCGGCGACGTCGTGTTCGTCGACGTCCCCGAAGCCGGCAAAACCTTGTCGAAGGGCGACGAAGCCGCGGTCGTAGAGTCGGTCAAGGCCGCGTCGGACGTGTACTCCCCGGTTTCGGGCACCGTCACCGAGGGCAACGCCGCTTTGACCGACGATTCCAGCCTGGTGAACTCGGATGCCGAAGCGGCGGGCTGGTTCTTCAAGCTGACGCTCAGCGACCCGAGCGAACTCGACAGCCTGATGGACGAAGCCGCCTACGCAGCCTTCGTCGAAGGGCTGTAAGTCGCTGCTCCCCTCCCGCTTGCGGGAGGGGTCGGGGGAGGGGCTGATACAGTCGTTCCCCGCCTCATTCCCTCCCCCGACCCCTCCCGTAAACGGGAGGGGAGGAGACTAGAATGCGCTACCTTCCCCTGACCCAGCCCGACCGCGAAGCGATGCTCGCCGTCATCGGCGCCTCGACGATCGACGACCTCTTCGTCGACGTCCCCGAAGCCGCCCGCCTCGACGGCCCGGTCCGCGACCTGCCGATGCACGCCTCCGAAATGGCGGTCGAACGCCACATGTCGGCGCTCGCCAAGAAGAACCTCACCGCCGGCGAAGCGCCGTTCTTCCTCGGCTGCGGCGCGTACAAGCACCACGTCCCCGCGTCGGTCGACCACCTGATCCAGCGCGGCGAGTTCCTTACCGCCTACACGCCGTACCAGCCCGAGATCGCGCAGGGCACGCTGCAGATGCTGTTCGAGTTTCAGACTCAGGTCGCCCGGCTGCTCGGCACCGACGTCGCGAACGCCTCGATGTACGACGGCTCGACCGCGTGCTGGGAAGCGATCGTGATGGCGCGCCGCATCACCAAGCGGGGTAGGGCGATCCTCTCGTCGGGCCTCCACCCGCATTACGTCTCGGTCGCGAACACGATGGCCAAGTTCACCGGCGACGTGCTCGACACGACCGCGCCCGAACTGGTCGCCGACATGGACCTCGACCAGCTGATCGCGAAGATCGACGACGACACCTCGTGCGTCGTCGTCCAGTACCCCGACATCCTCGGCCGCATCGCCGACCTGCGCCCGCTCGCGGACGCGTGCCACGCGAAGAAGGCGCTGCTAATCGCGGTCGTCACCGAGCCGGTCGCATTGGGCGCGATCACCTCGCCCGGCGAGATGGACGCGGACATCGTCGTCGGCGAAGGCCAGTCGCTCGGCGTCGGCCTCCAGTTCGGCGGACCCTATGTCGGTCTGTTCGGCTGCAAGGACAAATACGTCCGCCAGATGCCCGGTCGCCTCTGTGGCGAGACCGTCGACGCGGACGGCCGCCGCGGTTTCGTCCTCACGCTGTCGACCCGCGAGCAGCACATCCGCCGCGAAAAGGCGACGTCGAACATCTGCACCAACTCCGGCCTCTGCGCGCTGGCCTTCTCGATCCACATGACGTTGCTCGGCGAAGCGGGCCTTCGCCAGTTGGCGGAGATCAACCACGCGGGCGCCGTATCGGCGGCCGAGCGCCTGTCGCAGATTCCCGGCGTCGAACTGGTCAACGACAGCTTCTTCAACGAATTCACGCTGAAGCTTCCCATCGAAGCCCGCCCCGTCGTCCGCACGCTCGCCGACCGCGGTATCCTCGCCGGCGTGTCGCTCGGGCGTCTCTACCCCGGCAACGACGCCCTCGCGAACGGCCTCGTCGTCGCGGTGACCGAGACTACCACCGCGGAGGACGTCGAAACGCTTGCGTCCGCACTCCAGGAGATACTGGCATGAGCATCAACCAGAGCGGCTGGCGCCCGACCTCACCCGAGGCGAACACGGGTGGCGTCCCAGCATCGGTAACCGGCAACAAGGCGCTGATGCTGGAAGAAGCGCTGATCTTCGAGATCGGCGACACCCACACCACCGGCGTCGACTTCGCTGCTCCCTCTCCCCTCCGGGGAAAGGGTCGGGGTGAGGGGCAGCCAAGCAATGCTGCGTCCGGAACAGCCCCTCACCCAACCCTCTCCCCGGAGGGGAGAGGGCCAAGCCGCTTGGCCGGTCTCGCTCGTACCGCACCCATCGGCCTCCCCGGCCTCTCCGAGCCCGAAACCGTCCGCCACTACACGCGCCTCTCCCGCCAGAATTACGGGATCGACCTCGGCTTCTTCCCGCTCGGGTCTTGCACGATGAAGCACAACCCGCGCCTCAACGAGAAGATGGCGCGGTTGCCCGGTTTCTCCGACGTCCACCCGCTCCAGCCGGTCGACACCGTTCAGGGCGCGCTCGAAGTCATCCACCAGCTCGCGCACTGGCTCGTCACGCTCACCGGCATGACCTCGGTCGCGATGAGCCCCAAGGCGGGCGCGCACGGCGAGCTCTGCGGCATCCTCGCAATCCGCGCAGCATTGGAAGCCAAGGGGGAGGGCGCGCGGAAGATCATCCTCGTCCCCGAGAGCGCGCACGGCACCAACCCCGCCACCGCCGCGTTCGCGGGTTATAGCGTCGAGGACATCCCCGCCACCGCCGAAGGCCGCGTCGACACCGCCGCGCTAAAGGCCCGGCTCGGCCCGGACGTCGCCGGCGTGATGATCACCAACCCCAACACCTGCGGGCTGTTCGAGCGCGACATGCGCGAGATCTCGGACGCGGTGCACGCGGCGGGCGGCTACGTCTATTGCGACGGCGCGAACTTCAACGCGATCGTCGGTCGCGTCCGGCCGGGCGATCTCGGCATCGACGCGATGCACATCAATCTGCACAAGACCTTCTCGACCCCGCACGGTGGCGGCGGCCCAGGCTCGGGCCCGGTGGTGTTCTCGGAGGCTTTGACTCCCTACGCACCGCTCCCGTTCGTCGAAAACCAGGACGGCCAGTTCGTCCTCGTCGAAGAAGAAAATGCCGACGAACATCACGCCGGAAGCTTCGGCCGCATGGTCGCGTTCCACGGCCAGATGGGCATGTTCACGCGCGCGCTCACCTACATCCTCAGCCACGGCGCGGACGGCCTGCGCCAGGTGTCCGAAGACGCGGTGCTCAACGCGAACTACATCCTGCGCAGCCTCGACGACACGCTCGACGCCCCGTTCGGCCCTTCGGGTCCGTGCATGCACGAGGCGCTGTTCTCGGACTCGGGCCTCGCCACCGGCTTCTCGACGATCGACATCGCCAAGGGCCTGATCGACGAGGGCTTCCACCCGATGACGATGTATTTCCCGCTCGTCGTCCACGGCGCGATGCTGGTCGAACCGACCGAGACCGAGTCGAAGGCGGCCCTCGACCAGTTCATCGCCGCACTCCGCTCGGTCGCCGAACGCGCGAAAGCCGGCGACCCAAGCCTAAAGACCGCGCCGCATTTCGCCCCCCGCGCGCGCCTCGACGAGACGCTCGCAGCGCGGAAACCGGTGCTGGTCTGGAAGGACCCGGCTCCGCTGGCGCAGGCCGCAGAATAAATCGCGGCCCCGTTCTCCTGCGAACGCAGGAGCCCAGGGTTACGAACGCAACCGCCCGTAACCCTGGATTCCTGCATCCGCAGGAAAACAGATTGCCCGGAGCGCCGCAACCGATCTAGCTTCCGCCCCAACGGGGTGGGGGCCAAGATCAATGCAGGCGCACGAAGTACAAGGCTGGATCAGCTACGCGATCACCGCAGTCATCATCGGCATAGTCTTCGCGGTCCGCTGGCGCCGGATGAGCGTGGCGAAACCTCTCAAGCTCGAACGCCTATGGGTTTTCCCCGTGCTCTACGCCGCCGTCGCGCTGTACATGTTCACGATGTACCCGCCGCACGGCCTCGCCTGGCTGTTCTGCGCGCTCGCCCTCGTGATGGGCGCCGCGCTCGGCTGGCAGCGCGGCAAGATGATGCGGATCACGATCGACCCCGACAGCCACGCGCTCAACACGACCTCATCGCCCGCCGCGGTCCTGTTCATCGTAGCAATTGTTGCAGTCCGCACCGGCGCCCGCGCGGTCATCGGCGACGGCCACACGCTGCACCTCGATGCGTTTGCGATCCCCGACATGCTGGTCGCGCTGGCTCTTGGCCTGTTCACCACGCAGCGCATCGAAATGTACCCGCGCGCAAAGCGGATGCTGGAGACGGCACGAGTTCGCTAACCCGCCGCTACCCTACGATCCTCCCCCGCCAGGGGGGGGTGACTGGCGCTTGCCAGACGGAGGGGGAGGAAAGGGTAACCTCTGTTCCGTGTCCGCCCCCTCCGTCACCTTCGGCGACACCTCCCCCTGGCGGGGGAGGATCAAGGGTGGCCTCAAGCGATCGCCCGATCAGTCTCTTCCCGCCGCCGCACATGCTCGCGCCAGACGATGTACAGCCCGCTCGCGACGATCACCGGCGCGCCGAGCCACGTCGCCTCCGCCGGCAACGTGTCGAACACCAGCCACCCCAGTAACGTCGCCCACAGCAAGCTCGAATAATCCATCGGCACCACCACCGACACCGGCCCGAGCCGCAACGACGTCGTCATCGCGATCTGCGCCAGCCCGCCGAAAATCCCGACGCTTGCCAGGCACACCCAAGCGAAGAGATCATGCGACTGCGCCGCCTGCGCATAGAACACCGACAACGGGATCAACGACAGCGCCGAGAACCAGAACACCGTCGTCAGCGCACTCTCGGTCTTGCCGATCTGCCGCAGCAGGATCGACACGCTCGCGGTCCCGAACGCCCCCGCCAGCGCACATCCCGCACCCCATAACGGAAAGTGATCGCCGCTCCCCGG
>JAJNQF010000500.1 GCA_021154945.1 Sphingomonas sp. | reverse complement strand
GTCGGGTAGACCGAGGTGCCGAGGTCGCCCTGCGGACCGTACCAGACCTTAACCTTGCTCCAGTCGCCGGCGTCCGAGACGTCGATCGCGCGGACGTTGGTCTCGACGGCGCCGGGGCGCGACCAGTTGGCGTGGGTGAGGAGAACTTCGCGGTCGCTGACGACCTTCGAGACCATCGCGACATGGCCGACGCGCATCCGCGAGGTCGGCGAGAAAGCGAGGACCGAACCGGCCTTAGGGCTGTGGCCGCGCTCGTAGCGGCCAGCGGCCTGATCCCACCAGGTGTTTGCGTTGCCGCGGATTTCGATCCCCGAAACCGAGCGGGCGAACGTGACACACTGCCAGAACTGGGCTGCTGCCGGTGTGGCCGTCATCAGGCCGCACGATACCACCAGCGCAAAACGCGCTGCTAACGCCTTGAAATTCATCGAGACCCCCCGGCCAAAACCCGTTCGTCACAGTCTGGCTACGGGAGGTTCGATTTAATTGAAATACGCGGCGGAACCATATCCGACGAAGCGTGTTACCGCGCCGACCAACGCCCGAAACAGGGCCCCGTCAGGCTCAGTTCATCAGTTTCCAGCCGGTTATGCGGTCCACGGTGACCTGCGTGACCGCATGATAGCCCGGCCGCGCCTTGCCGTAGATGTCCATCGCCAGCTTGTGACCCCAGTCGCCCGAGTCCATCATCTGCTGGAACAGCGGCGCGACGAATTTGCGCCTCCCCTGCGAAGTCAGGAACTGCTCGACCGAGGCGTTGGCAGGCGCATAGTGATTGGCAAGCGCGAGTTGCAGCCAGGCGAAGCGGATCTCCGAATTGCCCGTCGTGTTCCAGCCGAACGCGTCGTCGAGCGTCTTCAGCCGCTCGGTCGGGAGTTTGCGCGGCAACTGCGTGATGAAGCGCGTGATCTCCTGCGTGGTCGCCTTGCCCGGAACCGCCGACACCGCCCCCCCTGCCGCGTAGGCCTTCGCCGCCGCATCGACCGCAGGGAACGCGGCGGACGTGACATGCACCGCGTTCGCCGGGATACCGGGTTGGTAGACCCACGTGTCGACGCCGATCGTCTTCGCTTCGGCCGGGGTGAGCAGCTTCGACTTGAGGTCGGCAAGGAAGCCGGCGCTGGTCTGCGGCTGGAAGGCGTGGCGGTCGAAATAGCTGCGGAGGTATGCGTCCCACCGCGCGCGGCCGACCTGCTTCTCGATCGTACGGAGGAAGGCCGCGCCCTTGTCATAGGCGATCTGCGTCATGCCGTCGTCGGGATCGCGCGATGCGTCTAGCTCGAGGTGGAGTTGCGTGTCCTTCGCGGCGGGGCCGCCGGCCTCCTTCACCGCGGCGAGCATGTCGGTCCAGGCGAGGTCGGCCTCCATGTCGGCGCGGCGCTTACCGTACAGCGCCTCCATGATCCGGTTCTCGAAATAGCTGGTGAAGCCTTCGTTGAGCCAGAAATCGTCCCACGTCGCGTTCGTCACGAGGTTGCCGGACCAGCTGTGTGCGAGTTCGTGCGCGATCAACGAGACGAGGCTGCGGTCGCCGGCGATCGCGGTCGGCGTGGCGAAGGTGAGCGTCGGGTTCTCCATGCCGCCGAACGGGAACGACGGCGGCAGGACCAGCACGTCGTAGCGGCCCCAGCGATATGGGCCGTACAGCCCTTCCGCGGCGGCGACGAATTTCTCGAGCTCGCCGAATTCATAGGCGGCCTTGGGCAGCGTCGCGGGTTCGGCCCAGATCCCGGTGCGCGGGCCGGTCGACTTGAACGCGATGTCGCCGACCGCGAGCGCGATCAGATAGGGCGCAACGGGCTTGTCCATCTTGTATGCGAAGGTGCAGCGATCGGCGGTGCAGGTTTTACCCGCCGCATCTGCGACACGGTCCCCGCTCATCACCGCGGTCAGCTGCTTGGGGACGGCGATCTTGGCTTCCCAGGTCTGGCGGATGCCGGGGGAGTCCTGCGTCGGAATCCAGCTGCGGTTGAGGATCGCCTCGCCCTGGCTGAACAGGAACGGCTGTTTCTTGCCCGCGGTCTGTGCAGGGGTAAGCCATTGCAGCGCCTTCGCGTCGGGCGAGGAGGCGTAGGCGATGCGGATCTTCTTCGCGCCGTTGAGCGTGACGGTCAGCGGTGCGCCGTGGATCTTGTCGACCGCGCCGACCGAGTAGGGGAGCGGCTTGCCGGCCATGTCGGTGATGTTGACGATCTTCAGGCCGTTGTCGTCGAGCACGACCTGCTTGGCGCCGGGGGCCGCGAGGATGTCGAGGGTGGCGATGCCGCGGATGACGTGGGTGTCGAAGTCGGCCGCGAGATCCAGCGCGACGTGCGTGACGCGGGCCTCGGTAGGGCGGGCATAGCTGTGCGGGTCGCGCGCGTCGGGGGTGGAGAGGATCGGCGCGATCGTCTGTGCGACGGCGGGGGATGCGAGGACGAGACCGAGGGCGGTGGCTAGTGCGGGGATGCGCATGGGAACTCCGATGGTGCCGTTGCCCGGCAATTGGGGCGGCCAAGCCTCGGTCCTACCGTGCGCGTCCGCTTGCTGGAAGGGTAACTGTCACCGTCATGCCCCCCTCCCTTTCAGGGAGGGGGGAAGATTAGGGTTCTCGTGGGGCTGCATCGAGGCTGGGCGCGCCGGCCAGTCTCGCCAACCGAGCCTCATGCTCCACCCGCCCGAACGGGAAACGCGAGAAGAAGAACGCAGAGACGCAGGCCAGCGCGATGTAGAGCCCCGCGTAGATCAGCGTGAGGCGATCGATCGTCCCCACCGGGACCGTGCCCGGCGTAGCCTTGGCCGGGAAGCCCGCCACTGCGAGGATCATGCCGGCGAAGAATATCCCGATCCCGCTCGTGCATTTCTGGACGAAGAACGAGCCCGCGAAGAACACGCCCTCCGACCTTCGTCCCGTCTTCGCCTCCGAATCCTCGACCACGTCCGCCATCATCGACGCGCCGAGGATGAACCCGGTCACGTTCGACGCGGTGCCGAGGATGAAGAACCCGAACAGCATCGGCAGCAGCGTGGACTCGCCGACCTCCGGAAACACGCCGAGCATGCGCAGCCAATAGGGCGAGGTGTTGAGCGCCGCCCCGCATAGCACCGCGGTCATCGCCGCCTTGGGCTTGCTGGCCGACTTTCCGAGCCGGGGCGCCGCCAGGAACGCGAGAAAGACGCCCGAAAACAATGCGATGGTCAGATACACGAAGGTCGGGCCTTTGAAGCCCCATACGTAGATATAGAGGTAATTCGACATCGCGTAGCTGATGCCCTGGATCGTGTAGGCGCAGACACCCGCCGCCATCAGGATCGCGAAGGCGCGGTTCTTCACAGTTTCGCGCAGTTCGGCGAAGGAATCGCGCAAGGTCTGGCGGGCGATCGGGGCGTTAGGGAGATGCTTGATCTCGTGGTGCGTGCCGAGCGCCGACACGAGGATCGCAACGCCGATGAGCAGCGCGCCCGCGAGCGCGAAGCCGCTGTAACCGGCGCGGTTGAGCAGACCGTTGGGGAACGCGGCGGTGGGCGCGAGGAAATATTTGTACGCGGACAGCAGCATCAGCAGACCGCCGACCCAGCCGAACAGATAGCGATACGCCATGATCCGCGTCCGCTCGTCATAGCCGGAGGTGAGCTCGGGGGTCAGCGCAACCGACGGGACCTCGTAGCAACTCACCGCAGTGCGCACGAGCACCGCCATCGCGAACAGCCAGACCAGCGTCTGCGGCTCCGACATGATCGAGGGCGGGTTCCACAGCAGCAGCCAGCCGACCATGATCGGCAGCGCGGAGGCGTACATCCAGGGATGCCGCCTGCCCCATCTGGTTCGCGTGCGATCGGAGAAGAAGCCCACCGCCGGGTCGACGAACGCATCGATCAGCAGCGCCATCATGATGACGAGGCCGACGGTGGCGGAGGGCAGCCCGACGACCTGGTTGTAGAATAGCAGCAGGAACGTGCCGAACCCGGCGTCCTTCACCCCGTAGGCGACCGCGCCGAAGCCGTAGCTCGCCATCGTGCCGTTCGAGAGGCGGCGGCCCGCGGCGGTCATTTCAGTTTGTCGAGAATTGCGAACAGCGAGGGTTGCGCAGGGTCCCAGCTCGGCCGCGTGCCGATCGTCATGCCCCCGTCGACGAGAATGTGCGTGCCGGTGATGAAGCTCGCATCGTCGCTGGCGAGGAACGCGACCGCGGCGGCGATGTCTGCACCGGTACCGGGGCGGCGGATCGGCTGCGCGTCGGCGGCGATATGCGCGATCATCGCGTCGGCTTTGGTCGTCTTGTCCTCGTCGAGTTCGAGCGTGCGCGTGAAGATGTTGGTGACGATGAAGCCGGGAACGACGGCGTTCACGCGGATCCTGTGCTGCGCGAGATCCGCGGCGGCCTGTTTGGTGAGGTGGAGAACGCCGGCCTTGGCGGTGGAATAGGCGGTCGGTGCGTAGCCGGTGCCGAGCGCGGACACCGACGAGGTGTTGACGATAGCGCCGCCGCCGCGCTTGGCCATCAGGGGTGCTGCGTAGCGGATGCCGAGCGCGACCGAGCGGAGGAGGAGCGCCTGGGTGCGGTCCCAGTCCTCGGGCGAAATCTCGCCGATCGGATCACGCGAACCGCCGGCGCCGGCGTTGTTGAACAGGATGTCGAGCCCGCCCGCGTCGTCGGCGGTCTGCATCAACGCCTCGATATCGCCGGCCTGGAGCACGTCGGTACGCTGGAAGAGGATGCGGCCACCGGATGCGTCGGCGAGCGCTTGGCCACCGGCTTCGTCGATGTCGCCGATCAGGACGGTGGCGCCTTCGTCGGCGAGTCGGAGTGCGGTCGCCCGGCCGATACCGGACGCGCCGCCGGTCACGACGGCCCGCTTGCCTGAAAACCTCACACGCACTCTCCTGCTCTTTTTGGCGAGCATAGTATGGCTTCTGCACTCGTCAATGATGGCGCGTTCGAAAAACGGGTTTGCGGCGGGCGGCGCTCGGCGATACCAAGCAGCCAAACATTCGGAGGATGCGTGATGGATACGACCAACCTGTTCCGGCTCGACGGCCGCGTCGCGCTGATCACCGGCGGCAGCCGCGGGATCGGCAAAATGATCGCCGCCGGCTTCATCGCGCAGGGGGCGAAGGTGTATATCTCGTCGCGGAAAGCCGATGTGTGCGAGGCGGCGGCGGCGGAGCTCGGGCCGAACTGCATCGCATTGCCGCAGGACGTCTCCACGGTCGCGGGATGCAAGGCGCTGGCGGCGCAGTTCGCGGAGCATGAGACGCAGCTCGATATCCTGGTCAACAATGCGGGGGCGGCGTGGGGCGTGCCGTTCGAGGAGTTTTCGGAGGTCGGCTGGGACAAGGTCATGGACCTGAACGTCAAGTCGCCGTTCTTTCTTACGCAGGCGCTGCATGCGGCGTTGAAGGCGTCGGGATCGCGCGCAAAGCCGGCGAAGGTGATCAACATCACGTCGATCGACGGCCAGCGGCTCAATCCGTGGGAGACGTACAGCTATCATGCGTCGAAATCGGCGCTGATCTATCTGACGAAGCGGATGGCGGCGCGGCTGGTGACGGATTCGATCAACGTGACCTCGATCGCGCCGGGGGCGTTTGCTAGCGACATGAACAAGGCGGCGCGGGATCATGGGGATACGGTGGCGCAGGGGATTCCGGCGAAGCGCGTCGGGGTGGACGAGGATATGGCTGGGGCTGCGATCTATCTCGCGAGCCGCGCGGGGGATTATGTGATTGGGGAGACGATCACGGTGGATGGTGGGCTGGTGCATGCGTCGTTGGGGACAAGCATCGACGCGTGAGCTGATTCCCTCGCCCCTTCGGGGAGAGGGAGGGAGCAGCCGCTTGGCTGCGGAAGGGAGAGGGGTGGTTGGGACTAGCCGTCCCGAGCCTCACTCCCCTCTCCCTTCCCACGGCCAACG
>JAJNQF010000498.1 GCA_021154945.1 Sphingomonas sp. | reverse complement strand
CCCACCCCCAACCCCTCCCTTCCAGAGAGGGGAGCTCAGGCACGCTTCTTCGCCGGGGTTTTCGCCGCAGTCTTAGCCGGCGCGCGCTTGGCGGGAGCCTTCTTCGCCGGTGCCTTCTCCGCACTACCCCCGCTCTTCTCCATCGACTTCTTCAACGCCGCCATCAAATCGACCACGTTCGAGCCGGTCTTCCCGCCCGTGTCCTTGTCCTCGATGATCTTCTTCCCGTTCGCCTTGCGCTTGCGTTCGATCAGGTCCTTCAGCGCATCGACATAGCGATCGTGGAACTCCTGCGGATGGAAATCGCCGCTGCGCTTCCCGATCAGCGCCTCGGCCAGTTCCAGCAGTTCCTCCGACGGCTTGTCGTCGGGAATATCGCGGAAATAGCCCTGCGCCTTGTGCACCTCGTCGGCGTAGCGCAGCGTCTCCAGCACCATCCCGCGCCCGCACGGCTTCAGGCTCACGACATATTCGCGGCCGCGCATCGCAAGCTGGCCCAAGCCGACCTTCTTCGTGCGCTTCAACGCCTCGCGCAAAACGATGAACGCTTCCTCGGCGAGGTCATCCGCCGGCACCACGAAATACGGCTTCTCGTAATACAGCACGTCGATCTCGCTCGCGTCGACGAACTGCGTCAGCTCCAGCGTCTTCTTCGATTCGAGCTTCACCGCGTCGATCTCGTCCTGCTCCAGCAGCACGTATTCGCCCTTCGAGACCTCGTACCCCTTCATGATCTCGTCGGCATCGACCGGGCCCACGCCGGTGACGACCTTGTCGTAATGGATCGGCTGGCCGGACGGCTCGTGGATCTGCTTGAACGACACCGCCGCGCCGGACTTGGTCGCGGAATAGATCTCGACCGGGATCGAGACGAGGGCCAGCCGGATCTGCCCCTGCCAATACGCGCGCGCTGCCACCTTGGGTGTTCCTTCGTTGCGGAAACGATTCGAGTCCGTAATCAATCATCGGCGAGGCGGAGTCGTTCCCTCGCGCGGTTTCGCTCGGGCCGAAGTTTCGCTATGGCGCAGCCATGTCCGAAGATCCGATCGCCCTGTTCGACGCCTGGTATGCCGAGGCGCGGGAAACAGAAATCAACGACTCCAACGCGGTAGCGCTCGCCACCGCGGATGCGGAGGGCCGTCCGTCGGTGCGGATGGTGCTGTTGAAAGGCCACGGCCCCGATGGTTTCGTGATCTACACCAACCGCGAAAGTCGCAAAGCGGGCAACCTTGCCGTCAACCGCTATGCCGCCTTGCTCTTCCACTGGAAGTCGCTGCGCCGGCAGGTCCGGATCGAAGGCCCCGTGAGCCTGGTGAGCGATGCCGAGTCGGACGCCTATTTCGCCTCGCGCGGTCGCGATTCGCAGCTTGGCGCCTGGGCGTCGGAGCAGTCGCGCCCGCTCGATTCGCGCGAGACGTTCGAGCAGCGGTTTGCCGAGATGCAGGCGCGGTTCGCGGGCGGCGACGTGCCGCGCCCGCCGCATTGGGGCGGCTACCGGATCGCCCCCGACCGCATCGAGCTGTGGCAGGACCGCGAACACCGCCTCCATGAACGCCGGCTGTTCGTACGCAAAGACGGCGGCTGGAGCGAAGGGCTGCTCTTCCCATGACGCAGGACGAACGCCGCAGGGTCATACCCCTCGCAACCCGCGCGGCGCTCGCCAGCGTCGCGATGGCGTGTTTCCTGCTGCTGCTGAAGGGCTTTGCGGCATGGTCGACGGGCTCGGTGGCGATGCTCGGCTCGCTCGCCGATACCGCGCTCGATCTGCTCGCGTCGCTCGTCACGCTGTACGGCGTGCGCCTCGCCGCGACGCCCGCGGATCACGACCACCGCTTCGGCCACGGCAAGGCGGAGGCGCTCGCCGCGCTGTTCCAGGTCATGCTGATCACCGCCTCGGCGGTCGGGATCGCCTGGCGCGCGATCCTCGCCTTCGCCGATCCGCAGCCGACCACCGGCGCCGAGTTCGGCATCGGCGTGTCGGTGATCGCGATCGTCGCGACGGTGTTCCTACTCGCCTATCAGCGCCGCATCATCCGCCAGACCGGCTCGGTTGCGATCCTGGCGGACAACGTCCATTACCAGTCCGACGTGCTGCTCAACGGTTCGGTGATCGTGGCCCTCGTGCTCGATCAATATGTCGGGTGGAGCGGTGCGGATCCGATCTTCGGCATCGTCATCGCTTTGTGGCTGGCCTGGGGCGCGTTCCAGGCGTCGTCGAACGCGATCGACCAGCTGATGGACAAGGAATGGCCCGAGGATCTGCGCACGCAGTTCCTCGACGTGGCGGCGCGCCAGCCCGGCATCCGCGGCATCCACGATTTCCGCACGCGCCGTTCCGGCAGCCACGACTTCGCGCAGTTCCACATGGAGGTCGCGCGCGACCTGACCGTCGCCAACGCGCACGACATCGTCGAGGCGGTCGAGCGCAATTTGCGCACCGCCTTCCCCAAGGTCGAGGTGCTGATCCACCTCGATCCCGAGGGGCATGTCGACACCGACAATCCGCTGGTCGAAGCGGACGTGACGCCGCATTGGTTTGGCAAGCGCGTCTGACCCGCTTGGGGTTCGGCAAGCGCGTCTAAGGGGCCCAGGGCATGAGAATACCGTTCGCGCAGATCGATGCGTTTTCCGACACGCCGTTCGGCGGCAACCAGGCGGCGGTGATGCCGCTGTCCGCGTGGCTCGACGACGATGTGCTGCTGGACATCGCGCAAGAGAACAACCTGAGCGAGACCGCGTTCATCGTCGCCTCCGACGACGAGGGCGTGGATTTCGACCTGCGCTGGTTCACACCCGGGGCGGAGGTCGCGCTGTGCGGCCACGCGACGTTGGCGAGCGGGCATTTCGTGCTGTCGTCTGACACCGCGCTCAACCGGGTGCGGTTCCGGACGCGGCAGGCGGGGATGCTGGAGGTCGCGCGGGCGGACAGCGGCTACACGCTGGAGTTGCCGGCCTGGGCTCCCAGCCCGAAAGCGATCCCGGAGATCGTCGCGGCACTGAACGTCGCCGCGCCGGTCGAGACGTTGTGGCACGAGAAGGGCTATGCGCTCGTGATCGTCGAGGACGAGGCGGTGGTGCGCAACCTGAAGCCGGATTTCGCCGCGCTGGCCAAGTTCCCGATCGTCGCGATCGTCGCGGCGCGCGGGGCGGCGACCGATATCGTCAGCCGGGTGTTCACGCCGTATTACGCGATCGACGAGGATCCGGTGACGGGCTCGGCGCATGCGGTGATGGTGCCGTATTGGGCGCAGAGCTTGGGGAACAGCCTCACCGCGTATCAGGCGAGTGCGCGGGGCGGGAAGCTCACGTGTCGGCTCGAGGGCGACCGCGTGGTGTTGGGCGGTGCGTGCGTGACGACGATCGAGGGCACGTTCCTGCTGCCTTGAGCGGCGGCGCCGATCGTCCGATTCCGCTCTCTATCTTCCCCCTCCCTGACAGGGAGGGGCCGGGGGTGGGTCGGCCGATTGGCGGACGCGGCGCTGGTCCGGCGAGCGACCCACCCCCAACCCCTCCCTTCCAGAGAGGGGGGCCAAGAAGAGCTACCGCTTCCGCCCCTTGGTCATCGGATCCGGCTTCTTTGGTTTCACCCAGCCCGGCGGCGGCGTCATGCGTTGTTGGCTCGTGCCTAGCCCCATCGCGCCCGGCTGTTGCCGCGTCAGCCCGGCTGTGTCCGCGACCTCGCCGCCACCGCGCAACACGCTGATCTGATCGCGCAACCGGCCCGCGGTCTCGAAATCCATCGCCGCGGCGGCGGCTTCCATCTGGCGACGCAAGGTTTCGATATCCATGCCGCCTCAACGCGTCAGGCGGCTACGAGTGCCGCCTCGGTCTCCGCGATCCAGCCGCCGCCGAGCACGCGCTCGCCCGCATACAGCACCGCCGCCTGGCCTGGCGCGACGCCATATTCGGGCGCATCGAATACCACCCGGTCGCCGACCAGGCGGGCCGGGACGGGCTTGGCCATCGACCGCACTTTCGCGGTCAAAGGCCCGGTGAAGTCGCCGCCCAGCCAGTTGATGTCGGTCATCCGAGCCGCCTCGACCGCGAGCGCGCGACGAGGCCCGACCACGACCCGCTTCGTCTCCGGCTCGACTCGCACGACATAGAGCGGCTCGGGACTGCCGCCGATCTCCAGCCCGCGACGCTGGCCGACGGTGAAGTGGATCAGCCCGCGATGCTCGCCGAGCTTCACGCCGCCGAGATCGACGATATCGCCCGCGGTCTCCGCCGCCTCGGGCCGCAGTTTCTTCACCAGCCCCGCATAATCGCCATCGGGCACGAAGCAGATGTCCTGACTGTCCGGCTTTGCCGCAACCCCGAGCCCGAGTTCCGCCGCGATCTCGCGCACCCGCGCCTTGGGCAGGCCGCCCAATGGAAAGCGCAGATAGTCGAGCTGGCTCTGCGTGGTCGCGAACAGGAAATAGCTCTG
>JAJNQF010000497.1 GCA_021154945.1 Sphingomonas sp. | reverse complement strand
GTACGGTCCTTCGGCCTGACGCCCGGCGTGATGATCGAGGTGCCCGCCGCGGCATTGTTAGCCGATCGGATTCTGCGCCACGTCGACTTCTTGTCGATCGGTACCAACGATCTGACGCAGTTCCTGTTCGCCGCTGATCGCGCCAATCCCAAGCTCGCCGAGCGCTACGACTGGCTCAGCCCGTCGATTCTTCGCTTCATCGCGCGGCTGGTGTCGCCGACGCGCGACGCCAAGGTCGATCTCGCGGTGTGCGGCGAGATGGGCGGGCGGCCGCTGGAGGCAATGGCGCTGATCGGCCTCGGGATCGAGCGGTTGTCGATCACCCCCGCCGCGGTCGGCCCGATCAAGGCGATGACGCGCTCGCTCGATCGCGCCGCGCTTACCCGATACATGACAGGACTGCTGGCGGATCCACCTCGCGACATGCGCGGCGCGCTGACCGCATGGGCGACCGAAAACGGCGTCGAAATCGTCTGAAGGCCCGAAACCGGCGGTTCCGGGCCGCGTGCGCGTTGACACGGCTAGGGGCCTCTGAAAGACGGGGGACATGACGGGCAACGCTACGCAGCCCGCTTCGGAGACAAGAATGGACGAGGTCGAAACCGGCCAGAACGCTACGCCCGCTGTACCAGAGCGTGCTGGCGACATTCTTCGCAACAGCCGCGAGTCGCAGGGATTGAGCGTCGCGGATATCGCCGCACGTACGCGCGTGCCGCTGCGCCATCTCGAGGCGATCGAGGCATCCGACTATTCCGCGCTGCCGTCCTCCACCTACGCGGTCGGCTTCAGCCGCGCCTATGCGCGTGCGGTCGGCGTCGACGAGGTGCGGATCGCGCAGCTGGTGCGCGAAGACGTCGCCAAGCTCGGCCGCCGCACGCCCGAATACGAACCCTATGAGATGACCGATCCGTCTCGCGTGCCCTCACGCGGGATCGCGATCGTCGCGCTGGGGATCGCGATCGCGGTGCTGGTGCTGGTCGGCCTCTGGTACGGCACCGACATGTTCCGCGGTTCGAGCGAGTCCTCGACCGCGACGCCGGTTGCGCAAACTGCGCCGAACCCCGCCGCGCAGACCGCGCAACCCGTGCCTGCCCCGGCGACGCCCGCGAACGGCCAGGTCACGCTGACCGCCTCGGACGAGGTGTGGATGCGCGTCTACGATGCCGACAACAAGACGCTGTACCTCGGCACGATGAAGCCGGGTGAGAAGTTCGACGTGCCCAAGGATGCGAAGGACCCGATGATCAACATCGGTCGGGCGGACAAGCTCGCCGTGACGCTCAACGGTGCCGCCGCGCCGGCGCTCGGCACCGGTGAGCGCGCGATCAAGGACGTCCGCATCGGGGCACCGGCGATCGCGGCGCGGCTTGCCGGTGCGCCTGAGCCGCAGCCGACGCCGACCGCCGCGTCGGCCACGCCGTCCGGAACCAGCGAGCGGTCGCGTACGAGCAGCCGCCCGCGTACGCCGCGTCGTCCCCTGACCGAAACGCAGCGCGCCAATCTTGACGCTGCCGCCAACCCGCCGCCTGCTGCCACGGCGACGCCGACTCCGTGAGAACCGGCGGGCATCGCCAGGGCCTTAAGGCTGGCGACAGGATGGGTAGTGCAGCTATACCCGGACGATTAACCAATCCACCGGGGGGTGTGGCCCATGCGTAAGTCTATTCTGATCGGCGTCTGCCTCGCGGCGCTGCTGCCGACCGCGATCTCCACTGGCGCCCAGGCACAAAACGTCGAGGGCCGCGTGGGCAAGCTCGAAAGCGAAATGCGCGCGGTCCAGCGGAAGGTCTTCCCCGGTGGTGCCGGCCAGATGCTTCAGCCCGAAGTGCGCGCGCCGCAGAGCGAGCAGGGCCCAGGGCCGGGCTCGCCCGCGACCAGTGCGCTCGCCGACGTGAACCAGCGCGTGACGTCGCTCGAACAGCAGATGACCTCGCTCACCGAACAGATCGAGCAGAACCAGAACCGCACGCGCCAGTTGCAGGATGCGTTCGACAATTACCGCCGCTCGAACGACGCGCGGATGAAGACGCTCGAAACCGGTCCCGCGCCGATCGCCGGAACTGGCGGTCCGACCGAGCCCGACGATCCCTCGAATGCCGGCCCCTCGAACGGCGGCTCCTCGAATACCGGCCCGTCGCGCCCGACGACCCGCCCCGAGACGGCGTCGAGGCCGGACACGCCGGCTCCGACCAGGGTTTCGGTCGAGAAGCCTGCCACCGGAGATCCGGCGGAGGACGAGTATCTGTACGGTTACCGCCTTTGGGAGGCCAAGCAATATCCGCAGGCCCAGGCGCAGCTGAAGAAGGTCGTCGTCGACTATCCGAAGAGCAAGCGCGCCAGCTATGCGCAGAACCTGCTCGGCCGCGCGTATCTCGACGAGGGCAAGCCGAGCCTCGCGTCGATGGCGTTCTACGACAATTACAAGAAGATGCCCGACGGCGAGCGGGCGCCGGACAGCCTGCTGTACCTCGGCCAGGCGCTGACCAAGCTCAACAAGCCGGCCGATGCCTGCAAGGTGTATGACGAACTGAACGACGTCTATGGGGCGAAGATGGCCTCGGCGATGAAGGGCCAGGTTGCCGCCGGGCGCAGCGCGGCGAAGTGCAAGTAAGCAGGTTCACCGATGAACACCGGCCCCTCTGAAATCCTCCCCTGCAAGGGGGGGTGGCAGTCCGCAGGACTGACGGAGGGGTATTGCGCCATCGAGAGCGGGTCACCCCTCCGTCTGGCAAGCGCCAGCCACCTCCCCTCGAAGGGGAGGATCAGTATCCTCGAAACGGCCAACCTCGCATGACCGAAGAAGGCCGCCGCTTCGCCGCCGACTTCGCGCGGCTCGCGAGCGACATCGTCAACCCGCTGTTCGCCGTCTCCGGTGGCCCCGACAGCATGGCGATGCTCACCCTCGCGCACGAAGCGCTCCCCCCCGGCTTCACGGTCGCCAGCATCGACCACCGCCTCCGCCCCGAAGCGGTGGAGGAATCCGCGATGGTCGCCGCGCACTGCGCAACGCTCGGCATCCCCCACGCCACGCTCGCGCCAAGCGAGCCGATCACCGGCGCCAGTATCCAGGCACAGGCCCGCACCACGCGCTATGCCCTGCTCACCGATCACGCCCGGGCGATCGGGGCAGGGGCGCTCGTCACGGGCCATCACGCCGACGACCAGGCGGAGACGTTCCTCATGCGCGCCGCCCGCGGTTCGGGTCTCGCGGGGCTCGCCGGTGTACGCGCCCGCACCGAAATTCACGGCATCACGGTCGTCCGCCCCTTACTCGACTGGCGCCGCGCCGAACTCCGCGCGATCGTCCGCCGTGCCGAAGTGCCGTTCTTCGACGATCCCTCGAACCACGACGACCGCCACGATCGCACGCGCTTCCGTCGGTTGCTTGGCGAGAATGAATGGCTCGGCACGCCCAACCTCGCCCGCGCGGCCGCGGCACTCGCCGAGACCGATACCGACGTCCGCGCGATGGTCGAGTGGATCTGGACCGAGCGCGCCAAGGTCGGTGGCGGCGAAGTGAAGCTCGCGGTCGAGAAGTTGCCCCGCGAGATTCTCCGCCGCCTCGCCCGCCGCGCGATCGGTACGGTCCGCACCGAGGCGGGCATCGTCGCGCCCGAATGGACCGAGGCCGCGAACATCGAGAAGCTGCTCGACTCGCTGCTGGCCGGCAAGCGCACCACGCAGGCCGGGATCATCGCCAGCGTCCGCGGCGACGTCTGGCGCTTCCGCGAGGCACCGCCGCGCCGGGCCCCCACGTTGGGCCCTGCCTGAACGTCGGGCCCTGCCTGAACCACGTGACGATCCGTTCACACTGATCAACGCAACTCGCGCGTTGTTCCATTGCCATTAACCTGCGCACGCTTATCTTGTGCGGTGAAAGGTATCGTGCACCCATGAGCGACAACGACAACCGCGGTCAGAAGCCCCAGGGCCCCGGAAACGGTGGCCCCGAGAACGGCGGCGGAAATCCCTGGATGAAAAGCCTGTTGATCTGGGTCGGCATCCTGCTCGCGCTGGCACTGTTCGTGACCATGTTTGACGGCCGCACCGCGGCGTCCAGCGGCAACACGATCGCCTATTCGGCGTTCCTCGACAAGGTCGACGAGGGCACCGTCAAGGACGTCAACATCTCGCGCGATATCATCTCGGGGACATTGTCCTCGGGCGAGAAGTTCAAGTCGTACCCGATCCAGGATTCGACGCTCGTGCCCCGGCTGCGCGAGAAGGGCGTCTCGATCAGCGCGAAGCCCGAAGAGGGCCCTTCGATGCTGGCACTGCTTTTGTATCAGTCGCTGCCGTTCCTGCTGTTCCTTGGCATCGCGTTCTTCGTGCTGAAGCAGATGCAGAAGAACTCGGGCTCCGGCGCGATGGGCTTCGGTAAGAGCCGCGCGAAGATGCTGACGCAGAAGGAAGGTAAGGTCACCTTCCAGGACGTCGCTGGCATCGACGAGGCCCGCGAAGAGCTGGAGGAGATCGTCGAGTTCCTCAAGGACCCGACCAAGTTCGCCCGTCTCGGCGGCAAGATTCCCAAAGGCGCCTTGCTGGTCGGCTCGCCCGGTACCGGCAAGACGCTGCTCGCCCGCGCGATTGCGGGTGAGGCCGGCGTGCCATTCTTTACGATCTCGGGTTCGGACTTCGTCGAGATGTTCGTCGGCGTCGGTGCGAGCCGTGTCCGCGACATGTTCGAGCAGGCCAAGAAGTCCGCACCGTGCATCGTCTTCATCGACGAAATCGATGCCGTCGGTCGTCATCGCGGTGCCGGCCTCGGCAACGGCAATGACGAGCGCGAGCAGACGCTGAACCAGCTGCTGGTCGAAATGGACGGCTTCGAGGCGAACGAAGGCATCATCATCATCGCCGCGACCAACCGTCCCGACGTGCTCGATCCGGCGCTGCTGCGTCCGGGCCGCTTCGATCGCCAGGTCGTCGTGCCGCGGCCGGATATCGAAGGTCGTATCAAGATCCTCGAAGTGCACATGAAGAAGGTGCCGCTCGCGCCCGACGTCGATGCGCGCGTGATCGCTCGCGGTACGCCGGGCTTCTCGGGCGCTGATCTCGCCAACCTCGTCAACGAGGCGGCGCTGCACGCGGCGCGCAAGGGCAAGCGTCTCGTGGCAATGGCCGAGTTCGAGGAAGCCAAGGACAAGGTCATGATGGGCGCCGAGCGTCGCAGCATGGTCATGACCGACGACGAGAAGCGGATGACTGCGTATCACGAGGCTGGTCATGCCGTCGTCGCGATGCACGAGGCTGCCTCGGATCCGATCCATAAGGCGACGATCATCCCGCGCGGTCGTGCGCTGGGCATGGTCATGCGGCTCCCCGAGCGTGACTCGTACAGCTATCACCGCGACAAGATGTACGCGAACCTCGCGGTGTCGATGGGCGGCCGCGTCGCCGAGGAAGTCATCTTCGGCTACGACAAGGTTTCGTCGGGCGCATCGGGCGACATCCAGTACGCTACAGGTCTGGCACGCGACATGGTCACGCGCTGGGGCATGTCGGACAAGGTCGGTCCGCTCGAATATGGCGAGCCAGAAGGCGAGTCGTTCCTTGGTTACTCGTCCAGCCGTCCGTCGCGCATGTCGAACCAGACCGCGCAACTGATCGATGACGAGATCAAGCGGATCGTCGAAGGCGGTCTCGACCGTGCCAAGCAGGTGCTGAGCGATCACGTCGACCAACTCCACACCGTCGCTGGCGCGCTGCTCGAGTTCGAGACTCTGACGGGTGACGAGATCAAGAAGCTGATCGCCGGCGAGGATCTCGATCGTCCGGATCCGGGTGCGAAGGCATCGACCGTCCCGCGCGCGGGTACGTCGATCCCGAAGACGCGGCGTCCGAACGGTCCGTTCGGTACGCCGACTCCGCTGGGGGCGTGATCCGGTTCACCCGGCAGTAACCTAAGTATCTCTATGGGCGGTCTTTTCTCGGAAAGGCCGCCCATGTCGTATGTTCGCTCCAAGGCACTGATCGCCGCGCTGACGATCGCCGGTCTGGCGATGCCGGCGAATGCCGCGATGACGGTCGGCACCTTCCTCGCCCGCGCCAACGCGCTGCGTGACCAGGGCCCGATGGTGTTGATGTCGCCCGATTTCCCCGCGCTGAAGGCCGAGGCGAAAGCCGCGACCAACCAGCTGAAAGCCGAACGCGCCGCCCGCGCCGCCGCCGGCAAGCCACCGATCGCCTGTGTTCCCGAGGGTGAGTCGGTCGGCATCATGGACATGCTCGACGGTCTCAACGAACTCCCCGCCAGCTACCGGAAACGCCCCCTCAAGGACGGTTACGCCCGGGTATTGGCGAACCTGTACCCCTGCCGCTGAGCGGGCACGTGTGTTCGGGTTAGGGGCTGGGGACACCGCGCGCGGTCCGCCGCATCAGCCTTCTCCGTCGTCCAACCCGAGTCTCGTTCCCGGCGCAAGTTCGCTGCAAGTCCAGCACGCCAGCGAAGCTGGGGTATCCCCGTTGGCTGGCGACGCGACCCGCACCATAAGATCCCAGCTTTTGCTGGGATGACGGCAATTGGGGCGGTCCCGATTTTCGTTCGGCTAAATGAGCTTGGATTGCGGATCCGTTCTAAAATGACGGAACGACAGGTCTACCCCCCGACCTGGCCCGACCTAATCCGTCAACCCGTGCAGCAACAGCAGCACGACAAACGCCAGCAGCACCGTGAACGCGAACGTCAGCAGCGCGACCGTCCGCCACGCCGCCGAGCGCTTGCGCAGCGAATACGCCCCACGAAGCTGCGCGAACATGTGGATCGGCGGTACCAGCATTGCCCCGACTACGATCCAGCCCTCCGCCACCCCGATCACGCCCGCGACGATCAGCACGATCGTCAACAGCATCATGAACGCCAGCGAGTAGGTCACGAAGATCGCGTGATCGTAGAGATGATGCCGGCGGCGCCACAGGAACAGGAGCGCCATGAACGGCACGGAGAGCGGAATAAGACCCCAACTGTATTTATAAGCGCTGGTCTGCAGTTTGTAGAGCATCAGCCCCGGATTGCCGTTCGCCTTCGCAATGCCGTGGTCGAGCCGTTCCCAACCGGTCTTGAAGTCGCCGAGATCGACGACCGTGCCGTAGGCGACACCGTTCTGTATATCTGCCGCTACGCCGAGTGCACGAACAGTGGTGCGAAGGGCGCCTGCCTGCTGGTCGAGGGTAGTGATCGAGTCTCCCGAATAGGTTGCACCCGCCTTCACCGCGGCCGCCCTTTGCGACTCGATCTTCTTTAACGCGACGCGAGCCTTCGCCGCCTCGTGCGCGTAATCCGACGTCTTCCCGGGGCGTTTGTCCTCGAGGAAGTCCTTCGTCATTTCGCCACCGACCGCGCCGATCGTCGCGAACATCAGGAAGACGGTGAACAGGAACAGCGCGAGCGGCGACACGAACCGAGCCCGCTCGCCGTTGACGTAGCGCCGCGTGAGCGTGCCGGGACGTAGGATCAACAGCGGCAACGTCCGCCAGATCTTGCCCTCGAAGTGGAAGACCCCGTGCGCGATCTCATGCCCGATCCCGCCGAGCGAACGGTGGACGTGCGCGGATTGCCCGCAGGCATGGCAGTGCTCGCCGAGCAACCGGGTCCCGCAATTGAGGCAGAGCGCGTCGTCCGGACCATGGCCGGCACGCGCACCAGCGGCGCCTCCGGCCTTCGGTTCGACCGCGCGTCCGACCAGGGCACCCGTGGCGATGTCCGCCGCTGCTTCGATATCTCCGGTCATGAGCCCCCTGTAATATCGGTAGCGTAACGAGTTCGCTGCGTTGGCGCGAGGGGCTTCGCATGCTACCGCGCGGACCATGGCCGATGCAGAAAATCCGACCGAATTGATCGCCGAAATGGGCCGCCGCGCGCGCTCGGCCGCGCTGGTGCTGGCGTCGATGCCGTCTGCGCGGAAGGCTGCGGCGCTGGCGTCGGCGGCGGAGTCTATCCGGGCAGCATCGGCGACGATCGTTGCGGCGAACGCGGAGGACATGACGCGTGCCGCGGACGCTGGTCTGTCGGGCGCGCTGCTGGATCGGCTGCGGCTGGACGAAGCGCGCGTTGCGGCAATGGCGGATGGGGTCGCGGCGGTCGCGGTACTCGCCGATCCGGTCGGGCAGGTGATCGACTCCAGCGAGCGCCCGAACGGCCTGAAGCTCTCGCGCGTCCGCGTGCCGATCGGCGTCATCGGCATCATCTACGAGAGCCGCCCGAACGTCACCGCCGACGCTGCGGCGTTGTGCGTGATGGCCGGCAACGCAGCGATCCTGCGCGGCGGGTCCGAAGCGGTGAACAGCAATCGCGCGATCCATGCGGCGCTGGTCGAGGGCCTGAAGGCGGGCGGGGTGCCTGCCGACGCGGTGCAACTCGTGCCGACCACCGATCGCGCGGCGGTCGGCGCGATGCTGAAGGCGGACGGGGTGATCGACCTGATCATTCCCCGCGGTGGCAAGAGCCTCGTCGCGCGCGTCCAGGCCGAAGCGCGTGTGCCCGTCCTCGCGCATCTCGACGGCATCAATCACGTCTATGTCCACGCCTCGGCGGACCCGGCCATGGCGGCGGCAGTCGTCGTCGACGCCAAGATGCGCCGCACCGGCGTCTGCGGCTCGATGGAAACGCTGCTGATCGACCGGGATTACGCCGTCGCACCGGCCCTGATCCGAGGTCTCGCGGCAACGGGTTGCGAGGTGCGCGGCGACGCGCGCGCGCGCATGCTCGTCCCCGAGATCGCCGCCGCCGACGCGGCCGACTGGGACACCGAATATCTCGACGCGATCGCCTCGGTCGCGATCGTCGATGGTCTCGACGCGGCAGTCGCGCATATCGCCCGCCACGGCTCGCACCACACCGACGCAATCGTGGCCGAAGACGCCGTCGTCGCCGAACGCTTCCTTACCTCCGTAGATAGCGCGATAGTCCTCTGGAACGCCTCCACTCAGTTCGCCGACGGCGGCGAGTTCGGCCTCGGCGCAGAGATCGGTATCGCCACTGGCCGCCTCCACGCCCGCGGCCCGGTCGCGCTCGAAGGCCTAACCACCTACAAATGGATCGGCCGCGGCACCGGCCAGGTGCGCGGTTGATTGTGAGAGGTGGAAAGCGCATGTTCGCGACATGACGAACGCATCGACCTTGATGATCGCGATCGAGCCAGGCGTTGCCGACAAACTCGCGACACTGGCGCACCGCCGCGGCGTCGACGCTAGTAGCATCGCCGCCGAAGCGATCGCGAATCGCGTCGACGAAGAACTCGAATTTCTGGACTTCATTCAGGCCGGCGAGGATTCGATTGCGCGAGGCGATTATCTGACCCAGGACGAGATGGAAGCCTGGTTTGCACAACGGCACAAGACCGCCAACGCTGCATGAGGGGCGTGAGATGGTCGCGCGAGGCGCAGGCCGATCTTGCGACGATCGACGACGAGTTCGACAAGGTCGATCCGAATACCGCGAGCCGGGTTGGCACCTCGGCGGTAAACGCAGCCAGATTTTTGGTGGATTACCCGGGCGCGGGGCCAGCGGTGCCAAATACCCGACTGCGTAAATGGCGCGTCGCAGGTACGCCTTATATCTTGCTCTATCGGTTGGCGGACGGTGATTTGTTCATCGTCCGCGTCATTCACGTCGCGCGTGACTGGCAGCAATTCCTATGACCCACGTTGGCATCCTCGGCGGGTCGTTCAATCCCGCGCATCGCGGCCACCGCGGCATCACGCTATCCGCAATCGATGCGCTCGCGCTCGACGAGGCGTGGTGGCTGGTATCCCCCGGCAACCCGCTCAAGGACGCCGCGAACGACATGGCGCCGCTCACCGCGCGCCTCGCGTCCGCCCGCGTGATGGCACGCCGTGCCCCAATCCGCGCGACCGACATCGAGGCGCGGCTGCACACCCGCTACACGCTCGACACGATCCGCAAGCTTAAGCGGCGCTACCCGAAAATCCGCTTCATCTGGCTGATGGGCGCGGACAATCTCGCCGACTTCCACCGCTGGAAGAACTGGCGCCAAATCGCTCGCGAGGTTCCGATTGCGGTAATCGCGCGTCCGGGATATGACGGGCGCGCCCTCGCGGCCCCCGCGATGGGTTGGCTGCGGCGCTTCCAACGGCGCACAGACCATGCGAAGAGCTGGACGACGTGGAGATTGCCGGCCCTTGTGCTGTTGCGCTTCCGACCCGACCCGACCTCCGCAACCGGCCTGCGTGCCAAAAATCCCGACTGGGTTCAGCACGTTGCTGGCTCGGTAGTCTTACCCAGGAGCTGACTTGGCCACTTCCCCTACTGCCCCTCGCGCGACCGACCCCGAAGAGGTTGAGGCGCTGCATCGCCTGATCCTCGCGTCGCTCGACGACGACCAGGCGGTCGAGACCATCTCGATCCCGCTCGCGGGCAAGACCAGCATCGCCGACTATATGGTGATCGCCAGCGGTCGTTCGACCCGCCAGGTCGCCTCGATGGCGCAGAAGCTGGCCGAGCGGATCAAGGCCGAGTTCAAGCGCCCGGTGAAGATCGAAGGCCTGCCGACCGCCGACTGGGTGCTGATCGACGCGACCGACGTCATCGTCCACCTGTTCCGCCCCGAAGTCCGCAGCTTCTACAATCTGGAGCGGATGTGGGCGTTCGGCGATGCACCGACCCCGCCGCCCGTGCCGACCTTCACCGACGAAGACTAAGCGCGGCGGCGGCCCAAAAGCGGATCATGCTGCTCCACATCGTCGCCCGTGGTCGGATCGGGCGCTCGCCCGAGGCCGACCTCGTCGACCGCTATCTGAAGCGGATCGTCTGGCCGACCAGGGTCAGCGAGCTGCCCGACATAGGCGGCAAGATTCCGATCGTCGGCGAGCAGACCAAGCGCATCCTGCTCGACGAGAAGGGTGAGACGCTGTCGTCGACGCAGTTCGCGCATAAATTGGAGCGATGGCGCGACGACGGCGTGCGTGAGGCGCGGTTCATGATCGGCGCTGCCGACGGCTTCGACGACGCGGCGCGCGACGAGGCGGACCTGTTGTTCTCGTTCGGCCGCGCGACCTGGCCGCATCTGCTCGCCCGCGCGATGCTCGCCGAGCAACTCTTCCGCGCGACCAGCATCCTTGCCAACCATCCCTATCACCGCGAAGGGTGATGCATGAGGGCAGGGGGCGTCTTGGCGATCGCGGCGCTGTTCGCGGCGGCGGGCGTAACCGCACAGACTGACGCGCCCGAACTGGCGACCGAGCAGCAGCGCCTGGTCGCGGCCAAACGTGACGCCGCGATCGCCGCCGCGCGCGCCGCCAAGCTCGCCGCCGCTGCCACCCAGGAACGCAACGCTGCTGACAAGGCGCGCCGCGAAGAACAGGCGCTCGCCGCCCGCGTCGCTGCCGCTGAAGCCAACCTCGCCACCGCTAGTGCGCGCGTGACGTTGGTCGACCGCCTGCTCGCCGATCAGCGCGCCAGGCTCGGCCGCGCGCAGGCCCCGGTCGCGCGGCTGTTGGCCGCGCTGGAGTCGCTCGCCCGCCGCCCGACGATCGTTGCGGTCGCGCAGCCGGGATCGGTCGACGACCTCGTCCATGTCCGTGCGGTGCTGGGCAGCGCGCTCCCGGTCGTCCGCCAGCGTACCGAGGCGGTCCGCACCGAACTCGCCGAGACGCGGCGTTTGCAGGCGAGCGCGACACTCGCTGCCAAGGCGCTTTCCGATAGCCGCGCGCGTCTGGAGAACGACCGCATCGCGCTGGCCACCCTTGAGGCGCGTCATCGCCAGCGCAGCCAGGCCCTCGGTCGTGGCGCGCTCAGCGAGTCCGACCGCGCGCTGGCGCTCGGCGAACGCGCGCGCGATCTGGTCGACGGGATGGCCGCCACGACCAACGCCAAGGCGACCGCCGCCGCCCTGATCGCGCTCGCCGGCCCGGTCCCACGCCCGATCGCGCCCGGCACCACGCCACCGCCGCCCCCGCGCGGCGTGTACCGCATCCCGGTAGCGGGCAGGCTCGTCACCGGCTTCGACGAGGTTTCGGACTCCGGCGTCCGGTCGCGCGGCCTGACCTTCGCCACCGCGCCCCGCGCCCGCGTCGTCGCGCCCGCGGCCGGCACGATCCGCTACGCGCGTCGTTTCCGTGAGTACGGCGTCATCGTCATCATCGACCACGCCGATGGCTGGACCAGCCTGGTCACCGGCCTCGCCGCAACCACGGCAAGCCCCGGCGACCGCATCGCGATGGGCGCGCCGCTCGGCATCGCGCCCGGCGAGGACCCGCGGATCACCGTCGAACTCCGGCGCCGGGGTCGGCCGGTTGATGCGGCGTCACTGATAGGGCCGCGCTGATCGGCTGAGCCAGATCAATGCCTGACTTCGAGGTCGAAATTCGCCAAATCCACCCCGTCACCCCGGACTGGTTCCGGGGCCCACCGTTCCGCGAACCCAATTCTATCGAGCGTGCGGAACCGTGGATGCCGGAACGAGCCCGGCATGACGGAGCGTGGTGGAAGAGACTTGCCGCCGAAACCTGATGGACGCCGCGTTTCGATCCTCCCCCGC
>JAJNQF010000496.1 GCA_021154945.1 Sphingomonas sp. | reverse complement strand
GCCCGCGTTCGGCGCGCCGACGATGGCAACTAAGCCGCAATGCTTGGGATTGGGGTTGGTATTCGTTTCAGTCACATATGCTCTTTTCGAACTGGTGTTGCGTTCGGCTGTACAGGGAAAATGGCCGTCCGTCATCGCGTCGCGAGAAGGTCGAAGAAGGCAGTTTTGTTCGCGCAAAGGCGCAAAGGCGCGGAGGTGGTGTGGGTGGGGCTCGTGCGCGCCGTAATTATGCGCCGCCGAATATCTCGGAGCCGTTTGGGGCGAGACCCGATTACCTGAGCGCAACACCTTCGCGCCTTTGCGCCTTCGCGTGAACAAAACTCTTCTTAGCCCAGCTTCTCGAGCAACGCCTTGGCGGCGGCAGTCTCCGCTTCCTGTTTGCTGGAGCCGGTGGCGGTGGCTTCGGCGAGCTTGCCGATCGAGACGAGCATCGTGAATTTGGGGGCGTGGCCGGGGCCGGTGCGTTCGACGATGGTGTATTCGGGGGGCTTGCGGTTGTGGGCGGCGGCCCATTCCTGGAGGGCGGACTTGGGGTGCTGCGGGGCTTTGCCGCCGGCCTGCACCCTGGCGCCCCAAGCGCCGCGGACGAACTTGCGCGCGGCGTCCAGGCCGGCTTCCTGGTACCAGGCGCCGATCAGCGCCTCCATTACGTCGCCGAGTACGTTGTCGCTGTCGCTCGCGCCGTCGTCGCGGGCCTGCTTGCCGAGCTTCAGATGCGCGCGGACCCCGAGTTCTCGGGCGACGTCGGCGCAGACGGGACCGGTGACGAGCGCGTTGAGGCGCTTCGACAGCGAGCCCTCGGGGTCGGTCGCGAACAGCTCGTACAGCCATTCGGCGATGATCAGGCCGAGGACGCGGTCGCCGAGGAATTCGAGTCGCTCGTAGTTTGCCGCGGCCTGGCTGCCGTGCGTCAGCGCGCGCTCATAGGGGGCGAGATTGGTCGGTGTGCGGCCGAAGAGCGTCTTCAGCCAGCCGGTTAGGTCGCTCAAAAGCCTTCCCCGATACGGCTCCAGCGGGCGGCGCTGACCCAGGTCCAGGGTTTGAGCCATTCGGCGTCGCCGTCGGTCGAGAAGAAGTTGACAACCGCCTTGCCCTCGACGTTGGCGAGCGGGACGTAGCCCATGCCGTTCGGTGCGGGGAAACGGCTGTCGCCGCTGTCGTCGCGGTTGTCGCCCATCACGAAGATGTGGCCGGCGGGGATCGTGTAGAGCCCGGTGTCGTCGCGGTCGGGGAGTTCGGCCTGGTCGAGAACTTCGTACGAGCGGCCGCCGGGCAACGTCTCGCGGAAGCGGGGGTAGCGGCAGATCTGGACGTTGGCGACGACGTCGACGAACGGCGCGCCGCATTTCTCGGCGTTGAAATTGGCGGTGAGCGGGATCGTGAAGTCGGCGATGCGCTGCTTCGGGATCGCCTTGCCGTTGAGGTAGACGATGCCCTGGCGCATCTGGATCGTCTCGCCGGGGAGGCCGATGACGCGCTTGATGACGTCGTGGTCGAGCACTTCGGGCGCGCGGAAGACGACGACGTCGCCGCGGGTCGGGGTGCTGCCGAAGATGCGGCCGGGAATCAGCGGGATCCCGGCGGGGAGCGACCAGCGGGAATAGCCGTAGTTCCACTTCGAGACGAAGAGATAGTCGCCGATCAGGAGGCGGGGCAGCATCGATTCGGACGGGATGCTGAACGGCGCGAAGATGAAGCTGCGCAAGATCAGCACGACCAGCGCGAGCTTCAGCAGGAAGCGAAAGGTCTCGCTCGTTTCGGAACGCTTGGGTTTCGTCTTCACGTCATTTGCCATGTGCGCGGGTTTGCGCAGACGGCGCGTGTCGTCAAGCGTATGCGGGATACCTGTCACCGAAAGAGCGTTGTCGCGGTCTCGCGCTTGCAGCATGACCGGCGCGCACGTCTATTCGGAGAAGTAGCATGACCGCCGACTGGTCCAAGATCGAAGCCCTGCCTGCCACCAAGCTGACCGACCTGTTCGCGCAGGATTCGGAGCGACTCTCGAAGCTGAGCCTCGACGTCGCGGGCATCCATTTCGACTGGTCGAAGACGCATCTGACGACGGACATGGTCACCGCGTTCGAGGAGATGGCGAAGTCGCAGGATCTCGCGGGCAAGCGCCAGGCGATGTTCAGTGGCGAGATCGTCAACGTCACCGAGGGCCGCGCGGTCGAGCACACCGCCGAGCGCGGCGAGGGCAAGCCCGAGAGCGTCGCGATCGCACGCGCGAGCCACGCGCGGATGCGGACGCTGATCGACGCGATCGAGGCGGATGCGCTGGGGCCGGTGCGGCATATCCTGCATGTCGGGATCGGCGGATCGGCGCTGGGGCCGCAATTGCTGGTCGATGCGCTGGGGCGTGACGACAAGCGCTACGACGTCGGCATCGTCGCCAATGTCGACGGCGTCGCGCTGGAGGACATGTTCGCGAAGTTCGATCCGGCGGCGACGTTGCTGGTGGTCGCGTCGAAGACCTTCACCACGACCGAGACTCTGATGAACGCCGAAAGCGTCCTGCAGTGGATGACCGAGCATAATGTCGAGGATCCTTACGGGCGCGTGATCGCGCTGACCGCGGCGCCCGAGAAGGCGATGGAGTGGGGCGTGGACGAGACGCGCATCCTGCCGTTCGCGGAGAGCGTCGGCGGGCGGTATTCCTTGTGGTCGACGATCGGGTTCCCGGCGGCGATCGGGCTTGGCTGGGACCGGTTCGAGGAACTGCTGGAGGGCGCGGCCGAGATGGACCGCCACTTCCGCCTCGCCGCGCTGCATGAGAACGCGCCCGCGCTCGCGGCCTTCGCCGACCTGTATTACACGCAGGTGCGCGGCGCCGAGACGCGCGCGACGTTCGCGTATGACGAGCGGTTGCGGTTGCTGCCGAGCTATCTCCAGCAGCTGGAGATGGAGTCGAACGGCAAGTCGGTGACCGCGGAAGGCGAGCCGCTCGGGCGGCCGTCGGCCGCGATCACCTGGGGCGGGGTCGGCACCGAGGCGCAGCACGCGGTGTTCCAGTTGCTGCATCAGGGCACGCATCTGGTGCCGGTCGAGTTCGTCGCGTCGATCGAGCCGGGCGATACGCTGCCCGACGAGCATCACCGGGCGCTGTTGCTGAATGCATTCGCGCAGGGTGCGGCGTTGATGGCGGGCAAGCAGGTCGAGGACCCCGCGCGGAGCTATTCGGGTGACCGGCCGTCTTCGACGTTGCTGCTCGACGATCTGGATGCGCGGACGCTGGGGGCGCTGATCGCATTTTATGAGCACCGGGTGTTCGTGAACGGCGTGCTGCTGGGGATTAATTCGTTCGACCAGTTCGGGGTGGAACTGGGGAAGGAAATGGCGAAGGCGGCGGAGAAGGGCGGGCAGACGTTCGATCCTTCGACGGATGATCTGATCAAGCGCGCGTTCGGGTAACTCCGAGCGGAAACCTCTTTCTTGTTCCCCGCGGAGGCGGGGGCCCAGGATACCACCCACAGCGATAGTGATCCTGGGCTCCCGCCTTCGCGGGAGAACAAGAGAAGGTGGTGCGTTGAATCCTGATGCCCCTTCTTCTTGCCGTAGCGCTCGCCGCCTCCCCCACCCTCGCGCAGATGAAGTGGGAGCGGCGCGTACTAATTGTTGCCGCCGCCTCCGGCGAAAACGCGGCGCTTGCCGAGCAACGACGCATCGTCGCCGACTGGAAGGCTAACAGCGACGACCGTGACCTCACTGTCGTCGAAGTGATCGGCGACCGGGTCAGTGGTGCGGGCGACACGGCCGCTTCGATCCGCCGCAAATACCGCCTCCGCGCGCCCTTCACCGCGATCCTGATCGGCAAGGACGGCGGGGAGAAACTGCGCAGCGCGAAGCCCTTCCCCGCCGCCGTTCTCGAGCAGACGATCGACGCGATGCCGATGCGCAGGACCGGTCAGCGATAGAGCCGACCGATCAGCGTGATCGCCGCGCCGGGGTTGTGGCGTCGCGCCCCCTGCCCCAGATGGCATGCAAAGCTGCTCAGCGGCGCGTGACCTGCAAGGACTGCCTGTGACCGATACCCAATTCGACTATGACCTCTTCGTCATCGGCGCAGGCTCGGGCGGTACGCGCGCCTCACGTGTTGCTGCTGCGCACGGCGCACGCGTCGCGGTCGCCGAGGAGTACCGCGTCGGCGGGACCTGCGTCATCCGCGGCTGCGTGCCCAAGAAGCTACTGATCTACGGCGCGCATTTCGCGGAGGACCTGAAGGACGCAAAGCGGTTCGGCTGGCAGGTGCCCGACGATTGTGCGTTCAGCTGGCCGACGCTCCGCGACAACGTCATGGAGGAGGTCGACCGGATCAACGGCGCCTACACCACCACGCTCCAGAAAAATCACGTCGACATCATCCACCAACGCGCGGTCGTCTCCGGCCCGAACGAAGTCACGCTCGCTGACGGCACCACGAAGACCGCCGCCAGGATCCTGATCGCGGTCGGCGCGCATCCTTTGGTGCCTGAGTTCCCCGGCGCCGAGCACGGCATCACCTCGAACGAAGTATTCCATCTCGACGACGTGCCGAAGCGCGTGCTGATCGCCGGCGCAGGCTACATCGCCAACGAGTTCGCCGGGATCTTCCACCAGTTCGGCTCGCACGTCACGCTGGTCAACCGGACCGACGTGATCCTGCGCGGTTACGATGAGTCGATCCGCGACC
>JAJNQF010000495.1 GCA_021154945.1 Sphingomonas sp. | reverse complement strand
CGCGAAGGTCCGCGCTCGCCGCGCCGACGAGCCCCAGATACCCGTCGGGCTGCTCGCCGACCTCGCCACCGGCCCGCGCCGCGGCATAGGCCGGATCGCGCTGCGCGGACGCCGCCACCGAAAGGCCGCCGAGAACCGCGGCTGCGGCAATCATGACAAGGACCTTTTTCATCTTAGAATATCCCCGGATTCTGCTGGATCAACGATTTCGCCTCGCCATCGAGACGATAGACCACTTCCTGCGTGACGTTGATGTTGAGGTTGATCTCGATCGGCTTGTCGGGGGCCGACACGCTGATGCAGCCCGGCAGGGCGGCGGCGGTCGTCACCAGAAAAGCGATCGTCCTCATCACCTGCAAGATCGGCCTTTGCTCCAGCTTCTTCAATCCTGTTTCGGTCATGGCACGATACTGCTTTCCGTGGGCTGAATGGTTGGAGGTTTGGGAGAAGGTGGCGCCGACTGTTGCTGGATCAGCGCGGGCAAATTACGCTCGATCAGCCGCTTCGGATCGTAGAAGCTCTGCGCGGTGTCGAGCAGCCCGCGGAACGGCGCCTTGATCCGGATATTGAACACGAACGGCAGCTTTTGCAGGCGGCGGACGATGAAGTTCGCCTTCGCCCCCTCGCCCTGGCTGATTCCGGCAAAGCGGACGTCGGTGACCATCTCGCCCGCCAGCGGCCCGTTCATGCCGACGCGCAGCGACTGGTAGCGGAGCGACTTCAGCGCCTGGAACGCGATGTTCGCCCAGATGCCGAGATCCTTCTGGCTGAGATCGCCGACATAGGCGAGCGTGCCGCCACCGGGCCGGACGCGCAGGTCGCCCCCTTCGATGCGTCCGCCGCTCTCGTCGAAGATCATCGGCAGGACACCGTCGAAGATCCCGGTCGCGTCGAGGTTCTTGAAATCGAACTGCTGCAGGAACTGGTCGGCGGCCATGTTGGCGATGTGGAACGTCATCCGGCGCTCTTTCGGCGCGGAGAAATCGAGCAATGTCGGGTCGAGCGTCAAAGATCCGCCGGCGAACGGCCAGGAGCCACCCTCGACCTGCACGCGGGCACCGGGCAGCGTCTGGTAGCGGATCGTGCCGTCGGTGACCGGGATGCCGGGATTGAGCGTGCGGATCGTCGCCACCTGCCCCGGCGCGCTCTGGAGGTTGAGCAGGTCGGTGAAACGAATTTCGGTGGCGATTCCCGTGACCGGCCCAAACGCGGCGGCGAGATCGGTGCCGGCGGTGCGAAACACGCCGTTGCTCGTCACGCCGTCGGGGTTCCAGGCGATGTGCCCCTCGCCGCTGACCGATCCGTTGACGTCGGCGATCACGCCGAAGGTGAGCGGGGTGAGCGCGTCGGGTTGCAGCCTGTCCTTGGCGAAGGCGATCGCGGGCACGTTCAGGTCGGCCTTGCCCGTCCCCCTCGCGAGTGCGTGGTCCAGCGTTACGTCGGCGACCTTCGTGCTGGTGGTCGGCTCGAACAGCGTGCCAGCGGCGGTGATCGTGCCGTTCACCAGCGCCAGCGTGACGGTGCGCGCCGCGAGAGGCTTGAACCGAGGCGTCGGCGCGGCATCGGATACGCCCATCGCGCCGGTGAGGTTGAGCGCGCCGCCGACCAGCGTCCACTCGCCCGCCGCATCGCCGAGCAGCAGCGGGACATTGGCGATCTGCCCCGAGCCGTCGGTGAACGCGCCAGCCACGCCCGGCCCCGTCATGCGGCCGGTGATGGTGCCGAAATCGAGTCGCGTAACACGCTCGGGCGCGCCGATCCGCGTCTGCACCCCCTCGATCCGGAAGCCGCGATCGGCGAGCCGCACGGTCGCCCCGGCGGTCGCGAGCGTGATTGGCGTAATGCCGAGTCGCCCACCCAGCTTCGCCGCAGCGATCGTCGCGCCGCCGCTGATCCGCCCGCCATCGACCTGCACCAGTGCACCATCGACGGGGCACAGGGTCAGCCGCGACGGATCGAGCACGAGTCCGGATATCGCGAGCCGCCGGATCGCGAGCGGGGCGCAGCCGGTGTTGACGACGAGCCGCCCACGACCGTCCCAAAGCGCAGCGACCGGCATCGACAGACCGTCCACGCGACCGTTCGCGATCGGCCCGTCGAGCGTTGCCTGCGTGGTAATCGACGTCGCGCCGCCGGGCGTCGCGCTGAACGTCACCGGGGTCAGTGCCAGCCGAGCGCCGCCCGCCGCATAAGGGGCGATGCGCGCCACGCCGCGGATCGCTGCGCCGGGTTTTGCCTGCGCGAGCGACACACGCGCCTCCGGCAGGCCACCGCCCTGCAGCGCCAGAGTCGTGTCGAGCCTCACGCCGCCCTTCGGCCAACCGATCGCGACCCCGCTCCCGCCGCCAAGCGCCACGCGCGCGCCGCTGGCCGAAGCGAGCGCGAGGCGGGACAGCACGGCCGAACCGCGTCCGTCCGCGAGCCGCACCGAAACCTCGCCGTCCGCCGCGAAACCACGGCCCGCACGCTCAATGGCCTGAGTCATGGCGACCGCGAGGGGTGCGACCGGCGTTCCCACCGCCACGCTGCCCAGGCCGCCGACGCTGGCGAGCCGCGCCTGCGCCACCGCGGCACCGCTCGCCCGCACGCGTCCGTCGAATAAGATCTGCTTGCCGATCCGATATGCGCCCGCGATCGAAACGCGTCGTGCTCGGCCTTCCACGGTCCGGACGGTATCGGCGGCGATATCCGCCTTGCCGCTGGTCGCGGCCGCGCTGCCGGTGAAATCGATCGCGCCTCCCGCCCCGGCCAGCGCGATCCCCGGTGCGCGTGCCGCCCCGGTCTTGAGCGTCGCCGTGCCCTGCCAGCGGTCGAGCGCGGCCGAGAGCCCGACGTCGAGGTCCGCAACGATGTGGTCGGCCCGAGTCGTCCCGCAGGCGAGTCGCGACACGCGTACCGGCCCGGTAATCGTCGGTTTCGCCGCGTCGATCCTCAGCTTCACCGTAGCCGCCAGCCGGTCGATCGCGCACCCGCCGACATCGAGCCGCTCGCTGATCGCCGCCAGGGTGCCACGGAAACCGTCGTCGAGCTTGCCCGATCCGGCGAGCTTCAGTCCGACGACACCCTGCGGAGTCTCCAGCCGCATCCGACCATCGGCGACCGCCACGTCGAGCGCGGGCAGCGAGAACGGCTTGCCCGTCGAGGCCGGCAGCAATCTGTCGATCGCGCCGAGCGAGACTTTCCCGTCGACCAACCGACCGCGCAGCCGAACCTTCCCCGCGCGCACGCCTTCCAGATACGGCCCCGACAGCCCGACTCCAGTCCGCGTCTCGACCCAGTCTGCGACCAGATCCGGATGCGCCGGATCGCCCAGCACGACGTTCGTTAGCCGCTGGCCGCCCAGCGCGAGGTTGGCGATCTCGTACCGCGCAGGCACCCCGGCCTTCGCCAGTTCGCGATCGATGAACCCTTCCGCGATCGGCTTGCGCGCGAGCCACAGCGCGATCACCCCGGCAAGCAGAACCAGCGCGATACCGCCGAGCCACCGCACCTTCCGCGGGAGCCGAAGGCGGGGGTTGCCCCCTGTATCGCTCGCCTCGCTCAACCGCCTACTCCGCCACGCAACTGGTCCCTGCATAGGCGGGTGCGGGGTCGACACGCAATTGCGCACAGCCGGTTGCGCAGTGCCAAGGATCGACATTCTACGATCCTCCCCCGCAAGGGGGAGGTGGCGCCGTCAGGCGACGGAGGGGGAGGACACGAAACGGAGGTTGCTCCTGCCTCCCCCTCCGTCTGGCAAGTGCCAGCCACCTCCCCCTTGCGGGGGAGGATCGTTCGGAGTGGATATTCGTGCTAGCTTCGCGTGATGGCCGATGCAGATGACGCAATCGACAACCTTAAAGGCCATAGAGGGCGCCTCCGCAAACGCTTGTTCGAAGGCGGCAGCGACGCGCTGCTCGATCACGAACTCATCGAATATCTCCTCGCGATCGCGATTCCCCGCGGCGATACCAAGGCGCTCGCCAAGGCCCTGATGCGCGAGTTCGGCGGGATCGGCGGCGTCCTCACCGCGGATGCCGAGGCGCTCGGCCGGGTGAAGGGCATGGGGGAAATCTCGACCGCGGCGATCAAGATCGCGCATGCCGCCGCGATCCGCCTGCTCCAGTCGCACGTCAGCGACCGCCCGGTGCTCGCCAACTGGCAGGGGCTGCTCGATTATCTCCGCGCGGACATGGCGCACCACGCGATCGAGCGGTTCCGCGTGCTCCACCTCAACAAGTGCAACATGGTTGTATGCGCTCGACCGCTGCACGTGTGAACGAATGTCCGCTAACGCCCAGTAGCGGACAGTCCGAGGCGCGGGGGTGACGGCGAGTTATATGTCGGTTAGGTGAGACCGTTAATGGCGTTCGGAAGTCGATCAGCCTTCAGGAGAGTATCTGTGCTTTTCCACACCATGGTCGGATCGAATGACATTGAACGGTCCAAGCGCTTCTACGACACAGTGCTCGGCACCTTGGGTGCAGCGGAAGGGACGCGGAACATCGCCGACAGCGGCCATACACGTCTGATCTACAATAACGGCACCGGGACCAACTTCATCGTTAGCCAGCCGATCAACGACGAACCAGCAAGCGTCGCCAACGGCAGCACCGTCGCCTTCTCCTGCCACTCGCCCGAGCAGGTGAAGCAGCTTCACGATACCGCCGTTGCCGCTGGCGGAACATCAATCGAAGCTCCGCCCGGACCACGCGACACTGCCTCCTTAGGCACCATCGAACTGGCCTATTTTCGTGACCCCGACGGCAACAAACTGTGCGGGATTCATTTTCCTGCCTGATCCGTTCGGCACGGGTCCCCTTCTGACCACAGTGGACCTCGACCATGCGATCCTGCGAATGTCCGCTTTCCACCAATAGCGGACATTCAGGCCTGATTTTCGGCTGTCAGCATGTTGCACCCTCGCTGCTTTTTCGCGATATTATCGATAAGGCCCTGATATAACAAAGTAATTATCGTGAAAGCGCCGCGAACTGCGTCTCAACACGAAGAATATGCTGATCCGCGACGAGGTGATGAGCAAGGGCTCGATCGACCAGGCTGCGGTGTATGTCCGCGAAGTCATCCGCCGCGCGATCGACCTCGGCTCGGCGTCGATCATCCTCGTCCACAATCACCCGAGCGGAGACCCCTCCCCCAGCCGCGCCGACATCGAGATCACGCGCACCATCGCCGAGGCGGGCAAACGCCTGGGCATCACCGTGCACGATCACATCGTGATGGGCACCAGTGGCCATGTCAGCCTGCGCGCGCAGGGGTTGATCTGAGGCAACCCAATAGTTCCGTCAAAGCACGCGACGTTTGCCCCGCGCCTTCGTTGTCCGGTCGAAGGAATTCCATGTGGACAACAAGCTACACGACCAAGCCTCGACCGTAACCGCCGAGCATGGTCAGGTTCTGGTCGATGGGCCGGATGGCGTTGCGGTATCGCTGACTCCCGATGCCGCCGTCGAGACATCCGACCGCCTCTTGGAAGCCGCCGTCGAAGCGCAGGGCCAGATCTTGTCCAAGACGCTCGCCGACAAGGAACAGGCCACGCGGAAGGCCGGCTGAGCGCAGCCACGCGAGCGTCCCGTCGATCATGCAGACCGGGGCAATCTGAGCCAATCACGGGAAACGCCGCCGGGCGAACCCGACGGCCATGCATGTGCGTGAAGCGTGGAAGATCAGCCCTGTGAGAGGAAGCTGGTCAGCTCCGGCTTGGACAGCGACTTGTTCTTGTCGGTATCGGCCTGTGCGAACGCTGCGGCGACCCACTTCTTCGTCTCGGGCGTGCCGGGCTTCGTCGCCGGATCGGTCTTGGTCTTCAGCGCGACCATCCAATCCCCGAACTCGGCCGCGCTGAGCTTGCCGTCGCCGTTCTTGTCGTAGGTCGGGAATTCGGTGTCGATGACCTGCGCGACCTGATCGCTGCTGGCGGGTTGCGTCGCCTGTGCGGTCTGTGCCGACTGGGCGGGCGCAGACTGGGTTGGTGGCGTCTGGCCCGGCGCGGTCTGGGCGGGCGACATCGAAGGATCGGCCGCGCCCGTCGTCGCCGTAGGCGCAGTCTGCGGCGATGTCATGGTGGATTGCGCGAGCGCCGGCGCAGCAATCGTCATCGCGCCTGCGAGCAGAGCATATTTGAGCATTGCCATTCTCCATCGGCTAATCGAAATCGTTACTGGACGATCACCGCAGCAGCCCCGGGGATACTGGGCGGATACTGCGGCACACCGACCGTCGAAGGCGGATATAGGCCGAACGCATTGCCGTTTGTACCCCCGTCGATGGCCTGCTAGGCGCTCCGCAGGCGTCTCCCGAGGGGAGCACGCGACGAACCGTGCCATTCACCAGCCCCGAGGAAACCCATGGTCCCCCGCTATTCCCGCCCCGACATGGTCGCGATCTGGACGCCCGAAGCGCGCTTCAAGATCTGGTTCGAGATCGAGGCGCACGCCACCGACGCGCTCGCCGAACTCGGCGTCGTGCCCAAGGAAGCCGCCGCCGCGATCTGGGAAAAGGGTGCGTTCGAGGTCGACCGGATCGACGAGATCGAGCGCGAGACCAAGCACGACGTCATCGCCTTCCTGACCAACGTCGCCGAGCATGTCGGCCCCGAGGCGCGCTTCATGCACCAGGGCATGACCTCGTCGGACGTGCTCGACACCTGCCTCGCGGTACAGCTGGCCAAGGCGAGCGACATCCTGATCGCCGATCTCGACGCGCTGCTGGTGGTGCTCGAACGCCGTGCGCGCGAGCACAAGATGACGCCGACGATCGGCCGCAGCCACGGCATCCACGCCGAGCCTGTCACGTTCGGGCTGAAGCTTGCGCAGGCGCATGCCGAGTTCGCGCGCAACCGCGCGCGGCTGGTGGCGGCGCGCGAGGACGTCGCGACCTGTGCGATCTCGGGCGCGGTCGGCACGTTCGCGAACATCGATCCGTTCGTCGAGGAATATGTCGCGGGCAAGCTCGGCCTGTCGGTCGAGCCGGTCTCGACCCAAGTCATCCCGCGCGATCGCCACGCGATGTTCTTCGCGACGCTGGGCGTGATCGCCAGCTCGATCGAGCGGCTCGCGACCGAGATCCGGCATCTGCAGCGCACCGAAGTGCTCGAAGCGGAGGAGTTCTTCTCGCCCGGCCAGAAGGGCTCGTCGGCAATGCCGCACAAGCGCAATCCGGTGCTGACCGAGAACCTCACCGGCCTCGCGCGCATGGTCCGCGGCTACGTCACGCCCGCGATGGAGAACGTCGCGCTGTGGCATGAGCGCGACATCTCGCACTCGTCGGTCGAGCGGTACATCGGCCCCGATGCGACGATCACGCTCGACTTCGCGCTGGCGCGGCTGACGGGCGTGATGGACAAGCTGGTCGTGTACCCCGAGCGGATGTTAAAGAACCTCAACAAGATGGGTGGGCTCGTCCACTCACAGCGCGTGTTGCTGGCGCTGACCCAGGCGGGCGTGAGCCGCGAGGATGCGTATCGCCTCGTCCAGCGCAACGCGATGAAGGTGTGGGATTCGGATGGCGCGTTGTCGCTGCTGGAACTGCTGAAGGCCGACCCGGAAGTGACGCTGTCGGATGCGGAACTGGAGGACAAGTTCGACCTCGGCTATCACCTGAAGCACGTCGACACGATCTTCACACGCGTGTTCGGCACGGCGTAACGCATCACGCCTTCGGGATCTGGTGCTTCCGGCACGGCATGCGCTAGGATCGCGCATGCTCACCCTGCCCGCCGCCCGCTGGACCCAGCCCGAATTCATCCGTCGCCTCGCCGTCACCTTCGCGGTGATGCTGCTGATGGGCATCGATCTGCACCGCATCTCGCTCGGCGCGCTGATCATCTCGCTCGGCCTCCTCGTCGACGACGCGATGATCGCGGTCGAGATGATGGTCGCACGGCTGGAAGTCGGAGATACACTCCGGAAGGCTGCAACCCACGTCTATACATCGACGGCATTTCCGATGCTGAC
>JAJNQF010000493.1 GCA_021154945.1 Sphingomonas sp. | reverse complement strand
CAGAAATAGACGCAGCACTTCACCGAACGCCAGCCAGCCCTTTCGCCATCAGCCGAAAGCGCCCGCGCCGCGCGGGTACAATCACGCCTTCCCGAAGCCACCCCCGCCGGGCGTCTCGATCACGAACACGTCGCCGGCTTGCATGTCGACCTTGGCGGTAGAGCCGAGGCGTTCGACACTCCCATCCGCACGCTCGACCGCCGCCGATCCCAGCCCGCCCGCCTCGCCGCCCGCCATGCCGAAAGGGGCGACGCGGCGGCGGTTGGCGAGGATGCAGGCGGTCATCTCTTCGAGGAACCGGACGCGCCGCGTCCCCCCGTCGCCGCCGTGGTGCACGCCTACCCCGCCCGAGCCGCGACGGATCGAGAATTCCTCGAGCAACACCGGGAAGCGCGTTTCGAAAATTTCCGGGTCGGTCAGCCGGCTGTTGGTCATGTGCGTCTGGATCACCGACGCGCCGTCGAAGCCGGGCCCCGCACCTGCTCCCCCCGCGATAGTCTCATAATATTGGTGCGTATCGTTGCCGAAGGTGAAGTTGTTCATCGTCCCCTGGCTCGCCGCCATCGCGCCGAGCGCGCCGAACAGCGCGTCGGTGACGACCTGGCTCGTCTCGACGTTGCCCGCGACGACCGCGGCCGGATAGCGCGGGTTGAGCATCGAGCCTTCGGGCACGCGGATCGTCACGCCGCGCAGACAGCCGTCGTTGAGCGGTACCGCCTCGTCGATCAGCGCGCGTACGACGTAGAGAACCGCCGCGCGTACGATCGACACAGGCGCGTTGAAGTTGGTCGGGCGCTGCTCGCTGGTGCCCGCGAAGTCGACCTCCATCGTCCCGGCCGCGCGATCGACGCGGACCGCCACGCGGACGACCGCCCCGTCGTCCATCTCATACGCGAACGCGCCGTCGTCGAGCGTTGCGATCAGGCGGCGTACGGCAGCGTCGGCATTGGCCTGGACGTGTTCCATATACGCCGCAACGACGTCCGTGCCGTATTCGTCCGCCAGCCGCGTAAGCCCGGTCGCGCCTCGCGTGCAGGCCGCCAACTGCGCGGCGAGATCGGCGATGTTCTGGTCGATGTTGCGCGCAGGATAGAGCCCGCTCGCGAACACGGCGCGCAGATCGGCTTCGAGGAACCGCCCTTCGTCGACCACCAGCACGTCGTCGAGCAGCACGCCCTCTTCATCGACCGAGCGGCTTTCGGGCGGCATCGATCCGGGAGTGACCCCGCCGACGTCTGCATGATGGCCGCGCGCGGCGACGAAGAACGCTGGCGCGTCGTCGTCGCCTGCGAAGACCGGCATGATGACGGTGATATCGGGCAGATGCGTGCCGCCACGATACGGCGCATTGAGCGCGTAGGCATCGCCGCGCCGGATACCGCGGCCGTCTGCGCCGCCGCCGCGCGCGTCGATGATCGTCCGGATGCTCTCGCCCATCGAGCCCAAATGGACCGGAATGTGCGGTGCGTTGGCGACGAGGTTGCCGCGCGCGTCGAACAGCGCGCAGCTGAAGTCGAGGCGCTCGCGGATGTTGACCGAGGCGGCCGAGCGTTGGAGCGCGGCCCCCATCTCCTCGGCAATGCTCATGAACAACCCGGCGAAAATCGCCAGCCGGACAGGGTCGGACTCGGTGCCGATACTCGCGCCGATACGAGGTGCGATGCGGTCGAGGATGAGGTTGCCGATAGGATCAACGCGCGCACGCCAGCCGGGCTCGACGATCGTGGTCGAGACGCTGTCGAGAATCAGCGCGGGACCGTCGACGCCGTGTCCGACAGGGAGCCCTTCACGCGCGAGGACAGGCGTGTCGTGCCACGCGCCGGCCATGTAGACGGGGGCGACCGACAGTGGCGCAGCAGGCTCGTCGGGGAAGGCGACCAGCGCGGCATCGATCGGCGGGCTCTCGGCGATCGCCTCCGCGACGATCCGGTCGGCAATCAGCGGCGCTTCGCTGGCGAAACCGAACTGCGCGATATGTGCGGCATCGAACGCGGCGATCATCGCTGCCGGGTCGTCGAGATCGAGTTCGATGGTGTGGTCGGTCTGGCCTCGGCGCAGATGCACGCGGCGTTCGATCCGGACGTCGTTGGCGGCGATGCCCTGCGCTACGAGGGCTTCGCGTGCAGCCTCCGCCAGATCGTCCAGCGCCTGCGTGATCTCCGCATATTCTGCAAAGGCCGCGCCTGACGTCGCCTCACGCAACATCCGGCGATCGGCCAGTCCCATGCCATACGCAGACAAGACCCCGGCCAGCGGGTGGATCATTACCCGGTCCATCGCCAGCGCATCCGCGACGAGGCACGCATGCTGCCCCCCGGCCCCGCCGAAGCACGCGAGCGTATAGCGCGTCACGTCATGCCCACGCGCGACGGAAATCGTCCGGATCGCATTCGCCATGTTCGCCACCGCGACCGCGACGAACCCTTCCGCCGCGACCTGCGGATCGAGCGGCAGGTCCGCGAACCGGGCAGTCACCGCTTCGGCATCGAGCGGGGCATCGCCGGTCGGACCGAACAGCGCAGGGAAGAATTCGGGGCGCACCTTGCCCAGCATCACGTTGCAGTCGGTCACCGTCAGCGGCCCGCCGCGACGATAGCACGCAGGCCCCGGCACCGCGCCCGCGCTCTCCGGCCCGACGATCAACCGCTCGCCATCGAACCGACAGATCGAGCCCCCGCCCGCCGCGACGGTGTGAATCCGCAACATCGGCGCGCGGATGCGAGCGCCGGCGATCAGCGTCTCGGTGTCGCGTTCATACGTGCCGGCGTAATGCGATACGTCGGTCGAGGTGCCGCCCATGTCGAAGCCGATGACGTGCTCGAACCCGGCCTCGCGAGCAGTCGCCGCCATGCCGACGATGCCGCCAGCGGGACCCGACAGGATCGCGTCCTTGCCGCGAAAGCCCGCGCCGTCGACCAGCCCGCCCGACGACTGCATGAACAGCGCGCCCTGCCCCAGCGCCGCGCTGAGGCCCGCGACATAGCGATCGACGACCGGCGACAGATACGCGTCGACGACGGTCGTATCACCCCGCCCGATCAGCTTGACCAACGGCGCTACGCGGTGGCTGACCGATATCTGCGTGAAGCCGATCTCAACCGCGATCGCCGCCAGCGCTTCCTCGTGCGCGGTGAAACGATAGCCGTGCACGAGAACAATCGCGACCGCGCGCAGCCCGCTCTCGAACGCCGCCTGCAAGCCCGCGCGCGCCGCATCCACGTCAAGCGGCCGGAGCACCTCGCCCTCCGCCCCGACCCGCTCGTCGATCTCCACCACCTGCGCGAACAGCGGCGGCGGGCGGTTCACGTCGCGCGCGAAAATATCGGACCGTTCCTGGTGCCCGATCAACAGCGCATCGCCGAACCCGCGCGTGATCGCGAGGCATGTCGGCTCGCCCTTGCGTTCGAGCAGCGCGTTGGTCGCGACCGTCGTCCCGATCCGCAATTCCAGCGGCACGTCCGCACCGTCGGTCAGCCGCCGAATCGCCTCGACCGCCGCGTCACCGTATCGCTCAGGATCCTCCGACAGCAGCTTCGCGGTGACGATCCGCCCATCCGGTTGCCGCGCGACGACGTCGGTGAACGTGCCGCCGCGGTCGATCCAGAACTGCCATGCGGTCATCGGTCAATCAGCCCAGAAAAGCAGTCATCCGTGCGGCGGCATCGGTCCACGCCACCTGGCGTTCGTCGAGCCATGCATCGTCGTAATAAGTGCAGCCATAGCGGTCGCCGCCATCGCACAACAGCGTGACGATGCTCCCCGTCTCGCCCACCGCCGCCATTTCCTCGACGATCTGCGCACAGGCCGAGAGGTTGGTCCCGGTCGAGCCGCCGACGCGCCGCCCGAGCCGATCCGACAGTGCCCGCATCGCGCCGATGCTGTCGGCATCCTCTACCGCGATCATCCGGTCGATGACGCTCGGCACGAAGCTCGGCTCGACGCGCGGCCGCCCGATCCCCTCGATCCGCGACGCACACCCCTCTGGCAACGCGACCACCGAGCGATCCTCGAAATGACGATGGAACACCGAATGCACCGGGTCGGCGACGCACAGTTTCGTGTCGTGCCGGCAGTATCGGATGAAGCGCCCGATCGTCGCCGACGTGCCGCCGGTCCCTGCACCGCAGACGATCCAGGACGGGCACGGATGCTCTTCCTCGCCCATCTGCGCAAAAATGCTCTCGG
>JAJNQF010000481.1 GCA_021154945.1 Sphingomonas sp. | reverse complement strand
GTCGGTCAGCTCGATGTTGCCGTTCGGGCCCAGCGAGGCGATCAGCGGCTGGCCCGCGAGCGTGGTCAGCGTCGCCTTGCCACCGCCGGCGGTGATCTGCGCCTTGAGCTGGTCCGAAGTCACCGCGCCGGCAACGACGTGATACTTGATGATCGTCGCAAGCGTCGGCGCCGATTCAGGCTTCAGCAGCGTGTCGAGTGCGCCGGCCGGCAGGCGGGTGAACGCTTCGTCGCTCGGCGCGAATACGGTGAACGGGCCGGGGCCTGCCAGCGTCGACTGCAGCTTGGCCGCAGTGACCAGCTTAGTCAGCGTCGCGCGGTTCGGCAGCGTCGGCAGCGCGGCGGCGATCGTCGTCGTCGGCGCGGCAGTCGGTGCGGCCGGAGCCGCAGTCGCGGGTGCTGCCTGCGGCGTGGCGGTGGTGGCTGGGGCCGACTGCGCTGGTGCCGCAGGGGTCGTCGTCTGCGTCGCGGTCGTTTCGACCGGTGCGGTCTGTGCGGTCGCACCGGCGGCGAAGATCATGCTCGATGCGGCGGCAATCAGAAGGTTCGTCTTAACAGTCATGTGCGACTCCAAATATAATTGATGGGACGATTAGAAACTCGAACGAAAAAGTTAGGTATGAGATCGGCCCGTCTTCAATGTTTTGGCGGACCAGCCGCGCCATCGATGCGACGAACCGAGCCCGACAGTCGTGCCGATCAGCTCAATTTCGGCACGATTACGCCGTTGACGACATGCACGACGCCATTCGACTGGCGCACGTCTGCGGTCTCGACATAACTCTTGTTGCCGTTGACGTCGGTCAGCGTGATCACCGCGCCGACCAGCGTCGCAGTGATCGGATCGCCCTCGACCGTGGTCAACGTCGCCGTGCCGCCGCCGGCCGCGATGCGCTGGCGCAGGTCGTCGGCGGTGATCGCGCCCGGCACGACATGATAGGTCAGGACCTTGGTGAGGGAGGCCTTGTTCTCGGGCTTCAACAGCGTGTCGACCATCCCCGGTGCGAGCCGCCCGAACGCGTCGTTGGTCGGCGCGAACACCGTGAACGGCCCCGGCCCCGACAGCGTGCCGACCAGATCGGCGGCCTTCACCGCGGCGACCAGCGTCGACAGGTTGGGCGCGGCGGACGCGTTGTCGACGATCGTCCGGGTGGCCATCATCGGCACGCCGCCGACGGTGGGATTGGCGACCGCAGGGGGGCCGTTCGGCACCGCCAGCGCGGGATTGGTCGACGGACTGGCCACGTCGTCCTTCGATTTGCCACTGCACGCAGCGAGCGCCAGCGCACTCGTCATTAGCAGTAGCGGAAGCGTCTTCGACATCATCGGGTCTCCAGCGGGAAGTTCGAAAGATACGATCGAACGCCGAGTTGGTTGCGCACCCGTGCCAATCTCGGGGTGGGCGGATGTCCAGGAACTGAACGGGCGAGCCTGAAACGCAACGGTCCCCCATCCCTGAAAGGGAGGGGGTGAGGGTGGGTAGGCCTGCTTATGTCGCTGACGTTGCCTGATACGGAAACCGACCCACCCCCGACCCCTCCCTTCCAGGGCGGGGAGCAGAAGCGGGGCTATTGAACGTCGGCTAGCGCCTTCGCCATCAGCCGGAAGTCCTTCTCCCGCGGGCTCGCGCGACGCCAGACCAGCGCGATCCGCCGCACCGCGTTGATCTCGTCGAGCGGCCGTGCGGTAATGTTGGTGTTGTCGAGGATGCCCGCCTTCAGCGCCATCTCGGGCAGCATCGTGATGCCGAGCCCGTTGTCGACCATCTGCACGATCGTGTGCAGCGACGTCCCCAGCATCGTCGCCTCCGCACGCAGTTCCGGCCGGTTGCACGCGCCGAGCGCATGGTCTTTCAGGCAATGCCCGTCCTCGAGCAGCAACAGCCGTGTCTCGTCGATCGCCGACGCGGGGATCGCGGGCAGCGCCGACGGCACTTCGCCCGACGGATAGGCGACGAACAGCCGATCCTCGAACAACGTTTCGGACGTCACTTCCCCGCAGGCATAAGGGAGGGCGAGCAGCACGCAATCGGTCCGGCCATTGTGCAGGCCCTCGCACGCGGGACCACTCGGCTCCTCGCGAAGGAACAGCTTCAGGTCGGGATAATCCTTTCGCAAACGCGGCAGGATTCTCGGCAGCATGAACGGCGCGATCGTCGGGATCACGCTCATCCGCATGTCGCCCGACAGCGGCTGGCCGGCGGCGCGCGCCATATCGCCCAGTTCCTCGGCCTCGCGCAGCACGCGCCGTGCCTTGTCGGCAATCGAATCGCCCAGCGGCGTGAACCGCACGACTCGCCGCGTACGCTCGACCAGCACCACGCCGATCAGCGTCTCCAGCTCGCGCAGGCCCGCGGACAGCGTCGACTGCGTCACGAAGCACGCCTCCGCCGCGCGCCCGAAATGACCATGGTCCTTCAGCGCGACCAGATATTGCAACTGTTTCAACGTGGGTAGGTAAGTGACTGCCATTAATCGCCTCAATCGATCATCGGATGATAAATAGACCGTTGGATCGATAACACCAGTGCCCATATACCGCATTGCACAACGAACGAGCGGGATACCCGCCGCCTGTGAGGATGCCTGGAGCCAAAGATTTTTCAGGAGGCTTCCATCATGTTGACCATCGGCGATCAGTTCCCATCGATGACCATTCCCGTCCAGCAGGGCGTTGCCGCACTGCCCGCCGGCGAGACGCTCGATCTGACGACGGCGTATCCGGGCAAGTGGAAGGTGCTGTTCTACTGGCCGAAGGATTTCACCTTCGTCTGCCCGACCGAGATCGTCGGCTACAGCGACATCCGCAGCGATTTCGAGGACCGCGACGCCGTGCTGATCGGCGCGTCGACCGACACCGCGCACGTCCACCTCGCCTGGCGCAAGTCGGACGCGGATCTTGCCGCAGCCGACTTCCCGTGGCTGGCGGATAACGGCGCGAAGCTCGCCGACGCGCTCGGCATCGTCGACAAGAACGAGCATGTCGCGTTCCGTGCGACGTTCATCATCGATCCGGATAACGTCATCCAGGCGGTCCAGGTCAACGGCCTGAACGTCGGCCGCAACCCCGCCGAGACGCTCCGCGTGCTCGACGCGCTGCAGACCGACGAGCTGTGCCCGTGCAACTGGAACAAGGGCGACGACGTCCTTCAGCTGGCTGCGTAAGTAAAAACTCCCCTCCCGTTCACGGGAGGGGTTGGGGGAGGGCGTGTCCACATGGACCGCCCTCTCTTTTTGTCTCCAGTCCCTCCCCCGACCCCTCCCGCAGGCGGAAGGGGAGCAGAAGGAAGTAAGATCATGTCGCTCAAGGAATTCGCAGGGCAACTGCCCGACTACGCCAAGGACATCCGCCTCAACGTCGGTTCGCTCCTCAACGAGACCCACCTCAGCGACCAGCGCAAATACGGCCTGTTGCTGACCTGCGCGCACGGCTCGGGCTACAAGCCGCTGGTCGAGGCCGCCGAAGCCGAATGCGCACCGAAGCTCTCGCCCGAGGCCGCCAACGCGGCGCGTGCGGCGGCTGCGGTGATGGCGATGAACAACGTCTACTACCGTTTCACGCACCTCGCCGGGAACCAGGAATACCGCAACATGCCGGCCAAGCTGCGCATGAACGTGATCGGCCAGCCCGGCATCGACAAGGTCGATTTCGAGCTGTTCAGCCTGGCCGTGTCGGCGATGAACGGCTGCGGCATGTGCATCGACAGCCACGAGCAGATTTTGAAGAAGGCCGGCGTTACGGCCGAGGCGATCCAGACGTCGGTGCGGATCGGCGCGGTGATGTCGGCGGTCGCGACGGTGCACGCCACGCTGTGACTTTCTGTTCCCCTCCCACTTGTGGGAGGGGTTAGGGGAGGGGCTGGCCTCAAGCACGGGGTCGTATTTGGCGCGCCCCTCCCCCGACCCCTCCCGCAAGCGGGAGGGGAGTTCCGTCAGTGCCAGATCGCGCGGTACAGGCCGAACAAACTCGTGATCGTCAGGATCACCCCGACCAGCACCATCAACGTCTTCGCCGGCACGCGCTTCGCCAGCAGCGCCCCGAATGGTGCCGCCAGCACGCCACCGATCAGCAACCCGACCGTGGCCTGCGTAAACGCCGCCCAGCCGAGCTGCGTGATGAACGTCGCGGAAATCGTCGCGGTCAGGAAGAACTCCGCGGTATTCACCGTCCCGATCGTGGTCCGTGGCGCCGCGCCCTGCACCAGCAGGTTCGACGTCACCACCGGCCCCCAGCCGCCACCGCCCGCCGCATCGAGAAACCCCCCGACCAGCCCGAGCGGCTCGACGATCTTCGGCTCCTTCTGCTTCGGCGGATAGCGAAGCCCGCGGTACAGCAGGTACACGCCGATCGATGTCAGGTACGCGAGGATGAACGGCTTGGCGGTGCTCGCGTCGATGTTCGACAGCACGTACGCGCCCAGCACGCCGCCGATCACGCCGGGGATCATCAGCCGCAGGAACAGCGTCCAGTTAACGTTCTTGTGGAGCACATGGCTGATCCCCGACACCGCGGTCGTGAACGTCTCGACCGTATGAACGCCCGCCGACGCCGCGGCGGGCGGTACGCCGACCCACAACAGCAGCGTGTTCGAGATCACCCCGAACGCCATCCCCAGCGCACCGTCGACGATCTGCGCGGCGAATCCGACGAGGATGAAGGGCAGGAGTGTCTCGAAGCTCAAGGTCGTCAGGTCGAACATCGGCATCCCCTCAATATCGCCCCAAACTGCAACGCGCGGGCTTATCCTACAACAAAGATAGGCTTTACCCCGATCCCGATGGGCTGATGGGGGCTGACACTGCTCGCGGGCCCGGTTCTGGAAATCGGCCGTTCGATACCCTAGATACGGACATCGCGAAGGGGACTGCGCATGTCGAGCGGATTACTGGCCTATCTGGATTCGATCCGCGCCCGCGACCCGGCCCCCCATTCGCGCGCCGAGATCATGCTGTATCCTGGCGTCTGGGCGCTCGGCTATCACCGCATCGCGCACCGCCTGTACAAGGCGAAGCTGTATTTTCTCGCGCGCTGCGTGAACCATTGGTCGCGCTTCACAACCGCGATCGACATCCATCCGGGCGCGACGATCGGCCGTAACTTCTTCATCGACCACGGCTTCGTGGTGATCGGCGAGACCGCCGAGATCGGCGACGACGTCACGATCTACCAGTGTGTCACCTTGGGCGGCACCAGTCCCGACAACGGCGTCCAGGGCAAGCGCCACCCGACCATCTCCGATGGCGCGATCATCGGTTCGGGCGCGCAGGTGCTCGGCCCGATCACGCTCGGCAAGCGCTCGCGGGTCGGCGCCAACGCGGTCGTCACGCGCGACGTACCCGCGGGCACGACGGTGGTCGGTATTCCCGCGCGCGCGACTACGATCGAGGGCGGCAACGCACCCGAACTGCCGCGGTTCGTGCCTTACGGTACGCCGTGCAGCGAGGCATTCGATCCCGCGACACAGAAGATGGAGCTCATGCGCTGCGAGTTGGAGACGATGCGCAAGCGTCTCGACGCGTTGCTCGCCGAAGATCATCCAGAGGACCGGCGCGACCGCGCATGAGAGTGGCTAACTGATGGGCGTCGTGCCGTTTCCGACACCGTCCAAGGCGACGCAGGTCGGCTTCGAACGCCTCGAACTCAATCGGATTCTCGATCTCTACGGCCGGATGGTCGCGGCCGGGCATTGGCGCGACTATGCGATCGACCTCGGCAAGGACGCTGCGGTGTTCGCCGCCTTCCGCCGCGCCGCGGAACGTCCGGAGTTCAGGATCGAGAAACGCCCGGCGCTGCGCAACAAGCAGGGCATGTGGGCGCTGATTGGCGAAGCTGGCGTGGTGGTGAAGCGCGGGCACGAACTGGGCCCGGTGCTGGCGCCGGTCGAGCGGCGCTTGATGAAGTTGGTCGAGGACTAACGAGTGATTCTGCTCCCCTCCCTGAAAGGGAGGGGCTGGGGGTGGGTAGG
>JAJNQF010000477.1 GCA_021154945.1 Sphingomonas sp. | reverse complement strand
TAGCCGAACCCTTGATGACGGGGATGTCGTCGCCCGGGAAGTCGTACGAGCTGAGCAGCTCGCGGATTTCCATCTCGACCAGCTCGAGGATTTCCTCGTCGTCGACCAGATCGACCTTGTTCATGAACACGACCATGGCAGGCACGCCGACCTGGCGTGCGAGCAGGATGTGCTCACGGGTCTGTGGCATCGGGCCATCCGTCGCCGAAACGACGAGGATCGCGCCGTCCATCTGGGCTGCGCCGGTGATCATGTTCTTCACATAATCGGCGTGGCCCGGGCAATCGACGTGCGCATAGTGACGGTTGGCCGTCTCGTACTCGACGTGTGCGGTCGAGATCGTGATGCCGCGCTCGCGCTCCTCGGGAGCCTTGTCGATGTTGGCGAAGTCGACGGCGGTACCGCCGGTCGTCTCTGCCAGAACCTTCGTGATCGCAGCGGTGAGCGACGTCTTGCCATGATCGACGTGACCGATGGTGCCGATGTTGAGATGCGGCTTGTTCCGCTCAAATTTTGCCTTGGCCATTGTTTCCTACCTTCTGATTCGTATTCCGGTGCCACACCGGGAACCGCGCGAACGCGGCCCCATAGCGGCTGTTAAAGCCTGACGCTAGCCCTACCCCCTTAAAGGGTTAGGCCAGTTTCGCCTTCACCTCGTCAGCGACGTTCTGCGGCACTTCATCATAATGCGAGAACTGCATCGAGTATTGCGCACGGCCCTGCGTGAACGAGCGGAGCGAGTTCACATAGCCGAACATGTTGGCCAGCGGCACCATCGCCTCGACCGTCTGCGCGGTGCCGCGGCTGTCGGTGCCCTGGATCTGGCCACGACGGCTGTTCATGTCGCCGATGACGTCGCCCAGATAGTCCTCCGGGGTAACAACCTCAACCTTCATGACCGGCTCGAGCAGCGTGATGCCCGACTTCTGTGCAACTTCGCGCATTGCGCCACGAGCACAGATTTCGAACGCCAGCGCCGACGAGTCGACGTCGTGATACGCGCCGTCATACAGCACGATCTCGAAATCGATGATCGGGAAGCCGACCAGCGAACCCGACGCAGCGGTTTCGCGGAAGCCCTTCTCGATCGCCGGCAGATATTCCTTCGGAATGTTGCCGCCCTTGATCTCGTCCTTGAACGTGATGCCCGAACCGCGCTCGCCCGGCGTGACCTTGACCTTCACGCGACCGAACTGGCCGGTACCACCCGACTGCTTCTTGTGCGTGTAGTCGACGTCGACCGGCTTCTTCAGATATTCGCGATACGCGACCTGAGGAGCGCCGACGTTCGCCTCGACCTTGAACTCACGCTTCATGCGATCGACCAGGATCTCGAGATGGAGCTCGCCCATGCCCTTGATGATCGTCTGGCCCGACTCGGGGTCCGACGAAACGCGGAACGAAGGATCTTCACGTGCCAGACGATTAAGCGCGACGCCCATCTTCTCCTGGTCGGCCTTGGTCTTCGGCTCCACCGACAGCTCGATCACGGGCTCGGGGAATTCCATCCGCTCGAGGATGATCGGTGCGTTCATTGCGCAGAGCGTGTCACCGGTCGTGGTGTCCTTGAGACCCGCGAGAGCGACGATGTCGCCAGCGAAAGCCTCCTGGATGTCCTCACGACTGTTCGCATGCATAAGGAGCATGCGACCGACCTTTTCCTTCTTGTCCTTGACCGAGTTGGTGACCTGCGATGCGGTCTCCAGCTTGCCCGAATAGATGCGGGCGAAGGTCAGCGTACCGACGAACGGATCGTTCATGATCTTGAACGCGAGTGCCGAGAACGGAACCTCGTCCGACGAAGGACGCTCGTCCGGCGTCACGCCGTCGAGCTTCAGACCCTGGATCGCGGGAACGTCGAGCGGCGAAGGCAGATAGTCGACCACGGCGTCGAGCAAAGGCTGCACGCCCTTGTTCTTGAACGCCGAGCCGCAAACGACCGGGACGAACGCCATGCTCAGCGTACCCTTGCGGATCAGCGCCTTGAGGTCGGCGACGCTCGGCTCGTTACCCTCGAGATACGCCTCCATGAGGGCATCGTCCTGCTCGACGGCCATCTCGATCAGCTCGCTGCGATACTTCGCAGCCTTGTCGGCCATGTCCTCGGGGATCTCGGCATATTCGAACTTCGCGCCCAGGCTCTCTTCGAGCCAGATAATCGCGCGGTTCTCGACGAGGTCGACGAGGCCCTTGAAGCCGCCTTCCATGCCGATCGGAAGATACAGCACGGCCGGGCGCGCGCCGAGGCGCTCGATGATCGAGTTGACGCAGAAGTAGAAATCGGCGCCGGTCCGGTCGAGCTTGTTGATGAAGCACATGCGCGGCACGCCGTACTTGTCGGCCTGACGCCACACGGTCTCGGACTGCGGCTCGACGCCGGCAACGCCGTCGAAGCATGCGACCGCACCGTCGAGCACGCGGAGCGAACGCTCGACTTCGATCGTGAAGTCGACGTGGCCGGGCGTATCGATGATGTTGATAAGGTGCTCTTCGCCCTTACCTTCTTCGGCGCGCCACTTGCAGGTGGTCGCAGCCGACGTGATCGTGATCCCGCGCTCCTGCTCCTGCTCCATCCAATCCATCGTCGCGGTGCCTTCGTGCACTTCGCCGATCTTGTAGGACTTGCCGGTGTAATAGAGGATGCGCTCGGTCGTCGTCGTCTTGCCGGCGTCGATGTGCGCCATGATGCCGATGTTACGGTAACGGTCGAGCGGATGGCTGCGGGCCATGATCGTGCTTCCTTAAGGATATGGGGAGCCGAACGTGCCGGCTCCCCAATATATAGGTGTTTGCGTTACAGGCGAAAGACCGCCCGTGACGCGGTTACCAATGCTAGTCTTCGAAGCCCGCTTTTACCAGCGGTAGTGCGAGAATGCACGGTTGGCTTCCGCCATCCGGTGCGTATCTTCACGCTTCTTCACCGCGTTGCCACGGTTGTTGGCGGCGTCCATCAGCTCGCCCGACAGCCGTGCGGCCATCGTGTTCTCGCTGCGCGAACGCGCCGCACCGATCAGCCAGCGGATCGCCAGCGCCTGCGCACGCTCGGGACGCACTTCCACGGGAACCTGGTAGGTTGCACCACCGACGCGACGCGAACGGACTTCGATGCCCGGCTTCACGTTGTTCAGCGCATCGTGGAAAACGCCGATCGGGTCGCGCTTGGCGCGCTGCTCGACGGTTTCGAATGCACCGTACACGATCAGCTCTGCGACGGACTTCTTGCCGTCCAGCATGACGCTGTTCATGAACTTCGACAGAACCTCATCCCCGAACTTGGGATCAGGCAGAATGACCCGCTTTTCGGGACGACGACGACGTGCCATTTTATATTCCTTCTAAACTTCAGCCTTGGTGATCAGATACCTGATCGGCTTACTTCGGACGCTTGGCGCCGTACTTGGAACGCGACTGACGCCGGTCCTTCACACCCTGTGTATCGAGCACGCCGCGCAGGACGTGATAGCGGACACCGGGAAGATCGCGGACACGACCGCCACGGATCAGGACAACCGAATGCTCCTGAAGATTGTGGCCCTCGCCCGGGATGTAGCTGATGACTTCGCGCTGATTGGTCAGGCGAACCTTGGCCACCTTGCGCAGAGCCGAGTTCGGCTTCTTCGGGGTCGTCGTGTAGACGCGCGTGCAAACGCCACGCTTCTGCGGATTCGCTTCCATCGCAGGGACCTTCGACTTGGCCTTCTGCGGATCGCGGCCCTTGCGGACCAGCTGGTTGATCGTCGGCATTGAAGCCTTCACCTTTCAAGTGGTTACTTTGCTGGAGCCATGAGGCGCCTGAGAATACAAAAAGGACCATAGGAGCGCGGAGCGCCCCTCAGGCCCTGGAATGCATCCAGCAATGTTCAAGCATGCCCGGCGGGAAAGACTCCCGAAGAACAGGGCGCGCCTATAGGTCAGGACGGGGTCGGGGTCAACGGGGCGGAATCGGTTTGGTCGCGCAAGCCCTGGAGTTAACCGGGCCGAAACCGTCGCCGCCATATGCGCTGCCTATGCACCTGTCTCGAACATCGTGGCAACTGCCTCCGGTTGCGCTCACACTAGCGATTGCGGCGCTGGCGCACGCCGCGCTTTGGTCGTTTCGGGCCGAGGACGTGGATACCTTCCTGATCCCGTGGTTCGATCACATTCGTTCGACGGGCGTCATCGACGCGTTCGCGACGCCCTTCAGCAACTATACGCCGCCATATCTATACCTGCTGGCACTGGTCACCCCGCTTGGTGTCGTGCTGCCAGGTCTCACGGTACTGAAGCTCCTATCGATGCTGGGCACCGTCTCGCTCGCGGGCGCCTTGTGGCGCCTCTTCAGCGCGCTCGATGCACCATCGCCCCAGCGCGCCGCAGCGCTGACCCTGAGCCTGCCGTCGACCCTGCTCAACGCCCCTTTACTCGCACAGTGCGACGCGATGTGGGCTGCCGCTTGCGTGATGGCGTTGGCGATGGCCGTCGAGCGCCGCCATGCGTCGATGCTCACCTGGCTTGGCCTGGCGATCGCGTTCAAATTGCAGGCCGCATTCTTCGGGCCGTTCGCCGTCGCACTACTCTTGAACCGGCGTGTCGGCATGCATCTATGGCTCATCGCCCCCGCCACCGCGTTCGCAACTTTACTACCGGCTTGGGCGGCGGGCTGGCCGATCGCCGACCTGCTGACGATCTACGTTCGCCAAACAGGCCATTTCGATCTGCTTTCGCTGAACGCGCCAAATCCTTGGATCATCGTGCAGGCCCTGCCCGTCCTTCAGGACCTCCCCTTACAGGGATACGCCATGGCGATCGCGATCGGCGGAAGTGTCGCGTACATCGCGTGGCTAGCCTCACGCCGAATCGGGCCGGAACTCATTCTGCCCGCGGCGTTGTTGGCGCCATTGCTCCTGGTCGGCACATTGCCGCGCATGCACGAGCGTTATTTCTTCCTCGCCGATATTCTCGCCTTTGCACTCGCGGTGACGATGCGAAATCGGGCGGGGTAGTCGATCGCTGCTCTCGTACAGGCTGGCTCGAGCCTGGCGATCCTCGGCTATGTGTTCGACACGCAGGCGCTGTCGATGCTCGGCGCCGTCGCCATGATCGTCGCGACCTACCGGACGGCAAAGCTTGCAACCCGATCAATAGACAACCGAACCGCGGAAACATCCTCGCCCATTCCCTGCGAGGCCATCGCCCGTACCGCCACGACTGGCGGCGAGGCCCTCAGCGCTAGCGCCTGACCGACGGCGTCGCGATAGCCGTTAGCAGCGCTCTCTCGAAACGTGCGGGATCCTCGACTTGCGGCGAGTGGCCCAGACCTTCGAGCATGACGAGGTTCGCATTCGGCATCTGCTTCACCGCACGCGGTGCGACCGCCGGGATCGCTTCAAGGGACTTGCGTAGGTTCGCCGGCGCCTGCGCGCGGCCGAAGGCGGTTTTGTCGAGCGTACCGATGATCAGGGTGGTCGACGGGGTGATCCGGTAGAGTTCGTGCGCGACCGGCTGAGTCTTGATCATCTCGCTGGTCTTGGCCTGCGCCAGCGCGACCGTATCGCGCCCTGCCCCCTGATACATACCGGCCTGCATCCAAACCCAACGATCGTAGGCGGGCCTCCACACCCCATGGTAATAATTCTCGAGCTGATACGCCTTGATCGACGCGTAGCTCGTCTTCTTCTCGTTCGCCCAGAGCGTATCGACGTCGGTGTAGGGCACGCCCTCCTCGCCGCGATCCTTGAGGCCGAGCGGATTGACGAGGACGAGCTTCTCGACCGAGGCCGGGTAGAGAATGGCGTAGCGCATCGCGAGCATGCCGCCCATCGAGTGCCCGACGATCGTCGCCCGCGTGATGCCGCGCGATTCGAGCAGTCGCTTGGTGAACGTCGCCAGCATCTCGAAACTATACTGCGCCGCGCGTGGCTTGGACGATTTGCAGAAGCCGATCTGGTCGGGGACGATGACGCGGTAGCCGGTGTCGATCAGCGCCCGCGCGGTGCGGCCCCAGGTCGCGCCGCAGAAATTCTTGCCGTGGAGCAGGACGACGGTGCGGCCATTGGGACGCTGTGGCGCGATGTCCATGAACGCCACCTGCGCAGGACTGCCGACGATATCGACCTCCATCGTCTGGACCGGCCACGGGTAGGTGAAGCGTTCGAGCTGCGGCCCGAGATCGGGTACCTGCGGAACCGGCGCCGCCCCCATGAGAAGCGCCGCGACCGGCATCGCCAGCATCATCAATCCCGCCTGCATACGATTACGCTTTCCTACATCCCACGATACGGCGTACGGTTAACGGGCAAACACGACCGTGTGCAACGCATCATCCTCATGGTGACGAATTGCACGCGAGACGCTTGCCCTTCGCGAAAACGCTGGGTAAGGGGCGCGTCCGTGTAGGAGTGTAGCTCAGTTGGTTAGAGCGTCGGTCTCCAAAACCGAAGGCCCTCGGTTCGAATCCGAGCACTCCTGCCACCCCCTTTAAATTCAAATTTTGAAGCGCACCGTTTCCGACGGTGCATTCGCACGTCCATCACGATTGCAGAAAGTGCATTTCGTAATGCATTTTTCGCAATTGCTCTATCCGGTGCTGCGATGCACAACGATCAGGCCTTTCAGGCATCCTCTCCTAAAAACTTTCATGGCCGGTCTCGTACCGGCCTTTTTTTTCGTCCGCGTTCGGCGTACACCGGCCATGCCGTCGTCAAGCCGAACGATAAATAGAAACCGTGGGAGCGGAGCCGCCGGTCAAACCGGCACCGGCAAGACGATCGTGCGGGGGATCGAGTGACCCAAGCGCTCTCCCCCGCCACTTCTTGGCCGACGCGCCACTTCTCCGGCCATCGCCCTCCTCTCTTCCGGCACGTGCCCTGCCCCTCTCCTGCCGCGCACTTGCTTTCACCTGTGACGGCAGCTATCTGCCGCGCTTCCGACAGCGAGGACGGACCTGCCGTCGCGGCCCTTCACAGGGAGCGGCTAGTGGGTTTATGCCTCGCATCTCAGTTTCTCAATCAGCGGGTTCGAAGAACATCGTGGCGAAGACGTCCCCCCTCGAATTCATCCAGCAGGTCCGCAACGAGACCGCGAAGGTCACGTGGCCGACGCGTCGCGAGACGGTCATGACCGGCGTGATGGTGGTGATCATGACGACGATCCTCGCGCTGTTCTTCCTGGGCGTCGACTCGATCCTGCAAGCGATCGTCTCCGCCCTCCTCAAACTCGCTCAGTAAGCAAGGTTCCGTCATGGCGCGCTGGTACATCATTCACGCCTATTCGGGCTTCGAGGGCAAGGTCCGCGACTCGATCATGGCCGAGGCGACCCGGATGGGTCTCGAACAGCTCGTCGAGCAGATCGAAGTCCCGACCGAAACCACGACGGAAGCCCGTCGCGGCAAGAAGATCGCGGTCGAGCGCAAGTTCATGCCGGGCTATGTGCTCGCCAAGCTGAACATGAACGACGACGTGTATCACCTGGTGAAGAACACGCCGAAGGTGACGGGCTTCCTCGGCAGCATGGGCAAGCCGCAGGCGATCAGCGAGGCGGAAGCCACGCGGATGCTCAACAGCAAGGAAGAAGCCGCCGCGGCGCCCAAGCAGAAGATCAAGGTCGACTACGAGATCGGCGATCAGGTCAAGGTCCTCGACGGCCCGTTCGCGACCTTCAACGGCCTGGTCGAAGAACTCGACTTCGACCGCAGCCGCGTCAAGGTGTCGGTGTCGATCTTCGGTCGCGCCACCCCGGTCGAGCTCGAGTTCGAGCAGGTCGAACGCTCGAAGTAATCACCGCCTGAGCCTGCGGGCTCGGTCTGGACAATCGATCATGGGCCTGATGCTGCGACGCCGCAGCATCAGGCCTTTTCGTGTGCGTTTGAAAGCGGTACCCGCGCCGTAAGCCCGTGCCCGGCATAAGCGAAGAAGCCGCGCAGCATGTGGCGCAGGCGGAAGCTGTGGAAGCGCCGGATATAGGGAAAGGGCCGTGTCCCCGCGCGGATCTCGC
>JAJNQF010000453.1 GCA_021154945.1 Sphingomonas sp. | reverse complement strand
GAATTGGCTGGTGCTGCGCGTCGTTACTGCGGCCTTCCCAACTGGGCCCCGGCCTCCGCCGGGGGGGCGGCGAGCATTGGGGTCGCGGCAGGTGCTGGAGCGAGCCGTCAACTTCACAAATCCGACGCGTTCATCCGCACGATCGGCTGCGTCGGCACATGTTCCGCCATCCGGTCGAGCAGCACGTCCAGCGTATCCGCCACGATCAGCAGATCGCGGTGCTGCGCCCGCAAAAACCCGACCTCGCCCATCTTTTCCCAGAACGCGATCAGGTGATCATAATAGCCCGCGGTATTCAGCAGCCCAACCGGATCCGCATGATAGCCTAGCTGCGCCCAGCTCAACGCCTCCCACAGTTCGTCCATCGTCCCGGTCCCGCCCGGAATCGTCACGAACCCGTCGCTCAAGTCCGTGAACATCTGCTTCCGCTGATGCATGCCGGTCACGACATGCAGTTCGGTAAGCCCCCGATGCGCCACCTCCGCATCGACCAGCGCCTGAGGAATGACGCCGATAACCTCGCCGCCGCCCGCAAGCGCGCTATCGGCGATCGCGCCCATCAGCCCCGTCCGCCCGCCGCCATAAACGAGGCCAATCCCCCGCTCGGCAAAAGCCAGCCCGAGCGCCCGGGCGCCCTCGATATAAGTTGGATCGGCCGGCGTCGCCGACCCGCAATACACAGCAAGACGTTTCATGCCGCCTCGCTACGAGATGCGAGCACGGGCCACAAGCGTGCGAACATCGTCGAACCCGGTATCCGGACCGGCACCATGCACAGCCGATCCGGACGATCGGTCGATCAGCAAGCGCTCCGGCATGCATCGCCGGCCGTTTTCGCCAGCGCAATGCAGATGCCCTGACCGAACGGGAGCCTGCCGCACAGCGAGATCGCCGCTGCCTGGGCGATGTCGCACCCCGTCTGGCAAATGCCGCCGAGCTCTCCCGTGTCCGCTAGGTCGCTGCGTGTGGGTTCGATCGTCTCGCCCTTGAAATTCTCGCTGATGATGCTGGCGATCAGATTCTGCTGCTCGGTACCTAATGCGGCCCATTCCTCCTGGTTCACGGTGATGGTCATATCAGCATCCTTCCTCGTTTGAACGAGCGGCCGGGAGAGGCGATACGGATGTTCGCCGGCACTGCCGCACGCAAGGAAGGCTAGCGAAAGGCCCGCGGGTGGCCATAGACGATCTACCCATTTTGGTGGCCATCTCCAGCTCGCGCGGCCCACAGGGGCAAAGCGCCGCACAACCGATCCGTTTCGGATATGGTCGGTAGAATGGGTTCACGCGGAGACGCGGAGGTGTCGCGTTCCGGACAACGCTCGCACTGTCTTCATGCAAGTTCCGCAAATCGTCGGAGACGCGCTACGCGATGTTGGAGACACGGTCGCTACGCGACAAGCGCAACACCTCCGCGCCTCCGCGCCTCCACGTGAACAAATCTTACTTTTGGCCTTCGAGCATCAACCGAGCCGTAGCCTTCGCACTCCCGACGACCCCAGGAATCCCCGCACCCGGATGCGTGCCAGCGCCCACGAAGTACAGGTTCGGAATATGCTCGTCGCGGTTATGCACCCGGAAATACGCGCTCTGCGTCAGCACCGGCTCCAGCGAGAACGCGCTTCCCAGATGCGCATTGAGATCCTGCGCGAAATCCTTCGGCGCGTACGAGAATTTCGTCACGATCCGCTCATGGATGTCCGGGATCAACCGCCGCCCGATCTCGTCGAGGATGCGCTTCTCCAGGATCGGCGCGATCTCGTCCCAGTCGACCGGGAATTTCCCCATGTGCGGCACCGGCGCCAACGCATAGAAGGTCGAATGCCCCTCCGGCGCCAGCGACGGATCGGTCACGGTCGGATGATGCAGGTACAGCGAGAAATCCTCGCTCAGCACGCCGTGATCGTAAATGTCCTCGAGCAGCCCCTTATAGCGCGGCCCGAACAGGATCATGTGGTGCGGGATGCCCGGCCACGTGCCCTTGATCCCGAAATGCACCACGAACAGCGACGGCGAATATTTCTTCCGCTCGAGCGAGCCGGTCTTGCGCTTCGCACTGCGCGACGTCGCCAGCAGGTCGCGATAGGTGTGCATGATGTCGCTGTTCGCGGCCACTGCATCCGCCTGACCCGACCAACCGCTCGCGGTCGTCACGCCGGTCGCGCGGTCACCAAGCGTCTCGATCGACGTCACCGGATCGTCGAGCCGCAGCACCCCGCCCAGTCGCTCGAACTGCGTCACCAGCGCCGCCACTAGACGGTTGGTGCCGCCACGCGCGAACCACACCCCGCCGTCACGCTCCAGCTTGTGGATCAGCGCATAGATCGCGCTCGTCGTCATCGGATTGCCGCCGACCAGCAGCGTGTGGAAGCTCAATGCCTCGCGCAACTTCTCCGACTTCACGAAGCTCGACACGATCGAATAGACCGACCGCCACGCCTGGTATTTCGCCAGCGCCGGCGCCGCCTTGATCATCGACCCGAAATCGAGGAACGCGACATGGCCGAGCTTCTCATAGCCTTCGTGGAACACGCCCGCCGAATACTGCAGGAACTTCTCATACCCTGCCCAGTCGCCGGGATGCAGCTTCTCGATCTCGGCGCGCATCTGCACGTCGTCGTTGGTATAGTCGAAATTCGTCCCGTCGGGCCAGTTCAGCCGGTAGAACGGCAGCACCGGATCGAGCGTCACGTCCTCGCTCATGTCGCGCCCGCTCAGCGCCCACAATTCGCGCAGGCAATCTGGATCGGTGATGACGGTCGGGCCCGCATCGAACGTGAACCCGTCGCGCTCCCAATAATAGCCGCGCCCACCCGGCTTGTCGCGGCTTTCGACGATCGTCGTCTGCACGCCCGCGGATTGCAGCCGGATCGCGAGCGCGAGGCCGCCAAATCCTGCGCCGATGACTATTGCGGTCTTCAAGAGCGTGCTCCGATAATGGCGCGAACGGCGCGCGAGATGGGGACTGGCGGCTTGCCGGTGAGGACTCGGGCCTTGTCGGTCATCGTCGACCGTCCGGCATAGAACCGCCCGATAAGTGCAGGCGACAGGCGGTAGAAGCGTTCGAGGATGCGGTAGCGTTCCTCCGGCTCGGCTGCGCGGAACAACATCGTGTCGAGCATCCGGTAGAAGCCGCGGCTTTGCCACGTCGCGCGCGCCATTTCGTGCGTCGCGTCATGCAGTTTCGCGCCGGAGAAATCGCTGAGGTCGGCCAGCATCGCCGCGGTCCGCACCGCATCGGGCAGCGAATAGCCGGTGGTCGGGTGGAACATCCCCGCGCGCATGCCCGCCTTGGCGACATGCGCACCGCCCGACCGCCAATACGCCTCGAAATCGCCGCCCATCGCGACCGGCAGCACGCCCGATTCCTGCCGCGCCGCCTGCGCCACGGTCCAGCCGCGCGCCTCGGCATAGTCGTGGACGCGGGTCGTGAGCGTCTCGACATCCAGGTCGGGGGTATCGCTGTAATAGGTGTCCTCGACGAACATCCGGTCGTCGGCAAGCGGCAGGCAATAAACGAAGCGATAGCCGTCGATCTGCGGCACGGTCGCGTCCATCACGATCGGCGTGGGGCTGTCATGCGGGGCGCTCAGCACCAGTTCGCGCCCGACGAACTTCTGCCATGCGAGATCGAGCAACGACAGGTCGCCCGGGCCCCGCACGTCGATCACGCCCTTGGCCTCGATCCGGTCGCCATCCGCCAGCACCACCGCGGTCGCGCTGGCCCCCGACACCTTCCGCCCGAGCATCAACGCGTGCGGCGGCAGCACGCGGCGCACTTGACGGTCGAGCCGCTCGCTCTCGATCGAAAAATAGGTCGCGTCGATCGTTCGTTCGTGCCCCGGAAAGCGCACGTCGTAGCCCTGCCACGCATGCACCACGAGCGGCGCGACGATCCAGCGATCCTCTTGCGCCACGTCGCTGCCGAAGAACGACCAGAGATGATTGCCGCCGACCACCGGCGCGGCGTCGATCAGCCGCACGTCCAGTGCCGGATGCCTGGCCTTGAGCGCCAGCGCGATCATCCCGCCGGCCAAACCCGCGCCAACGATCGCGACGTCGCAGGAGATCGTCGATGCCATGCCTCCGACTAGCGCAAAGCGAGAGCCTCGAAAACAACCTTTGCAAAGCAATCACGCACGAAGACAACCTGCGTTGCCGGGACGGGCAGGGGGCCGGCTTACGATCCTCCCCCGGCAGGGGGAGGTGGTTGGCACTTGCCAGACGGAGGGGGAGGAAGGGGAACCTCCATTCCGCGTCCTCGCCCCTCACTGGAAGGGAGGAGGAAACCCGGCAACGGCTACTCCGCCCTGTAAGGAGAGGTGAACCTGCCCCCCTCCCTGGAAGGGAGGGGCTGGGGGTGGGTCGGCGTCCGCATAGTCGAACGCGCGTGGCTCAAGCCGGCCGACCCACCCCCGACCTCTCCCTTCCAGGGAGGGGAGAATGCCCGGCCACGGACACCCTTTTCATTCCCGGCAAAGGAATCGGGCCACGAATACGCCTCTCACCCCCACCGCGAGAACGCCACCGCAACGGATACCCCTCCATCGCAATCGCCCCTAGACCCTGCAAATGCTCACGCCCGCATCCGCCCCCACGCTCACCACCGCCCGCCTGACCCTGACCGGCCACGCCGCGACCGACCTCGAGGACTGCGCCGCGATGTGGACCGACCCGCGCGTCTACACGATGATCGGTGGCCAGCCCCGCCCCCGCGAGGACGTCTGGATCCGCCTGCTCCGCTCGATCGGCCAGTGGACGCTGTTCGACTATGGCAGCTGGATCGCACGCGAAACCGCGACCGGCGCGTTGATCGGCGAGCTCGGCCTGATCGAGGCCCGCCGCGCGATCGAGCCCTCGATCGACGCTGCGCCAGAGGTCGGCTGGACCCTCACCGGCGCCGCGCAAGGCCAAGGCTACGCCTCCGAAGCGCTCGCCGCGATCCTAGCCTGGACCGACGCGCGCATCCCCGCGACGACCTGCATCATAGATCCCGCCAACGCCCCCTCGATCCGCCTCGCCGAGCGTCTGGGCTACCGCCTGCGCACCACGGGCGCCTACCGGGACGCGCCGATCCTGATCTTCGACCGCCGCGCGTCCGCGGCGGATCCCGCGGCTATTGCTGCGCGGTGACGACCGGCGTCTGCACCGAAGCGATCGGCATCGGATCGCCCGCGCGGTCGTAGAACGCCATCAACACCAGCCCCAGGGCCAATATGGTCCCGGCGATCACATAGATCAGCCCCTTGTGGTCCTTGCCGATATCCTCGCGAATATCCCGGCCGGTCTCGCCACCAATATCCCCGCGCGCGGCGCTGTGGTCTGCCATGCATCACTCTCCGATTGGCAGGTCATCCTGCTCTGGAGGCGAGGCTACCATCTTTCCGCCCACTGCATAGGGGCTATATCAAGCCTATCGCAACGGCTGATGAATCGCCGGGAACAGGTGAAGCCGCGCACCCCAAGGTCTGTCACCCCAATCCAGGCCAGCGTGTCCCACGACTCCTGCCTTACCAGTTCGCACCCGGATGATCATTCTACATAAGGGATGATTCGCTTTTTTGCTGGGGTTCCGGATTTGGCCAAACTGGTCGTTCCATTATTTTGCCGGCAAGAATATCTTTCGCAAATTTCAGCCGCTCACTCAAAAACTCTACTATGATATCCCTCTCTTCTTCCGTAGCTTCTCGACCATCTATATTATCGGCCGATCCCTCAAGTATAAACCTAGTTGTAAGAAGATTTCCGTTAACCGCAATTAGGCGTCTGGCGAGTGATCTGCTTCCTTGATCGTCTAATTCGTAAATTGGGAAGCGGCCTATTTCGTCTATTATACCTCCAACGGATAGTGCTGCACCTCGAAGACTTATTGATTCGGGAAGAAAGTTGGAGGTAGTGCGATGATAGCTTTCCAGGACCTCGTAGCCGTGTTCAAGCAAGCGAGTAGCCGCTTTTCGCAGCTGCCTTTTGCGATGGCGAATTGGCATAAAGGCAGTAAGGTACGTGGCTAGCAGAGCAAGCATTGCGCCCAGCCTGCGAGCTTGTCACGAGCTTCGAGCCAAGCAACCAATTCGTTCATGTTTCACCGTCAATTATCAGCAACATTGCTATATCTATCGTTCGGCGTGGAACGGGAAAAGCATGTTGCCGATTTTGAATTGCGTTCGCTTTGCCTACGGAAGCTCTCAGGCTGGCGCACGCTCACACTCATCACCACAACCCCCATTACCCAACACCCCAAAATCCCCTATAAGCGCCTCATGTGGCTCGCCATCCTCCTCTCCGCGCTGGCAATGACCGCGATCGTCGGGGTCCGCTATCTCATCGTCTCCGGCGCGTTCGCCGCAGCGACCCGCGCGCGCCATCCCGGGCTCTACCGCGGGCTCGACGCGCAGATGCGGCGCGAGATCTGGTGGAGCATCGCCTCCGCCGCGATCTACGGCATACCCGCGGGGATCGTCGCCTGGGGCTGGCAGAATCGCGGCTGGACGCAGATCTATACCGACGTCCACGCCTACCCGCTCTGGTACCTGCCGGTGGCGGTGCTCGCGTTCCTGTTCGCGCACGACACCTGGTTCTACTGGACGCATCGCTGGATGCATCGGCCTAAACCCTTCAAGCTCGCGCACGCGGTGCATCACGCCAGCCGCCCGCCGACCGCGTGGGCGGCGATGGCGTTCCATCCGATCGAGGCGATCACCGGCGCTGTGATAATTCCGCTACTGGTCTTCCTGATTCCGATCCATGTCGGCGCACTGGGTCTGGTACTGACGATCATGACCGTTATGGGGGTAACCAATCACATGGGGTGGGAGGTTTTCCCCCGGTTCATGTGGCGGGGCGCACTGGGCGGCTGGCTGATCACGGCGAGCCATCATCAGCGCCATCACGAACAATACGGGTGCAACTATGGCCTTTATTTCCGCTTTTGGGATCGGCTCTGCGGCACCGACAAGGGGCTCGGCGACTTCACCAAGTCGCATGCGAAAGCTGCCGCCCGTGTCGCGCCTGCCGTTGGCAGTGGCGGGCGCGCTGGCGTGGCTGACGCTGGCAGCGGCAGCCCCCGTCACGCGGCTTGACGTAGAGATCGACAATCTCCGCTCGGCAAAGGGCATGATCCGGATCTGCCTCACCGCGGATCCCGACAATTTCCCCGCCTGCGTCGACGATGCCAACGCGCTGACCCGGTCGCTGCCCGCCAGCGTCCGCACCACCAGTTTCCCGGGGCTGCCCCAGCGCGGCTATGCGCTCGCGGTGATCCATGACGAGAACAACAACGCCAAGCTCGATACGCTCGCCGGCATCCCGCGCGAGGGTTACGGTTTCTCGCGCAACGCCGCGGTCCGGTTCGGTCCGCCGCGCTTTTCCGCCGCCCGGTTCATGGTTGCTGGTGATGCCGAATTGCAACAGGTGAAAATGCGTTACATCTTCTGACCGATCCTAACGGACCGAAAACGGTTTCACCGCGTTGCGACGGGGAACCTTTTTGTCCGGAGCATTTCCTTGCGCGCACTCACTCTCTTCACGTCTGCCGCAATCGCGGTGCTCGCGATCGCCACGCCGGCGCTCGCCCAGACCGACCCCAACCCGTCGCCGCCGATCACCGATCCCCGTGACAACAACCGCATGACGGTCGCGCTCGGCGTGGTGTCGATGCCCGATTACGAGGGTGCGGACAGCAATTCCTTCACGCCCGCCGGTGCCTTCGTCGGCGCGGTCCGCGGCCATGACATCTTCCTGCGCGGCACGCAGCTGTATTTCAACCTGATCCCCAACACGGGAGAGGTCGGCATCAACTACGAAGTCGGCGTCATCGCCGGCGTCCGCCGCGATCGCACCGGCGATATCGACAACCGCCAGGTCCGCGCACTCGGCAAGATCGACACCGCCTATGAACTCGGCGGCTATGTCGGCGTCGCCCGGACCGGCGTCATCACCAGCGACTACGACACGCTCACCGCGCGGGTCGCCTATGTCCACGACGTATCGGGCACATACGACAGCTACGTCGTCACCCCACAGGTGAACTACACCACGCCGCTGTCGGTCCGCACGCTCGTCTCGCTCGGCGTGTCGGCGGATTATGCCGGCAAGGGCTTTGGCCGCACCTATGCGGCGGTGACGCCGATCGGCTCGCTCGCCAGCGGCCTGCGCACCTACGACGTCAACGACAGCGGTTTCCGCCGCGTCAACGCATCGCTGTTCGTGGTGCAGAGCCTGTCCGGCGATCTCCGCCGCGGCCTGGGCGTCGGCGCCGGCGTGCTCTACGGCCGCATGGTCGGCAAGTACAAGGACAGCCCGATCGTCGCCGACGTCGGCGATGCCGACCAGTGGCTCGGCGCGGTAGGCCTGACCTACACCTTCTGATCTAATCCCTCCGACCCATCGATCCTCCCCCGCAAGGGGGAGGTGGCTGGCACTCGCCAGACGGAGGGGGAGGCAAGCGCAAACGCCGGTTCCGTGTCCTCCCCCTCCGTCGCCTACGGCGCCACCTCCCCCTGGCGGGGGAGGATCGTAAAGGCAGAGATTCGACGAAAAGCCTCTGCCCTGAAGGGGCGGGGAAAGTAGACCGCAAGGCCTCAACCGCCAGCCACTTCCTACCGACGAGAGCCAGCCGGCCACTAAAACTGCCGCGGCCAAAGCTTCCAAAGCTCCCGCGACGCCAACCACCAAAGCTCCCTCAGAACCGCCGCGACCCGTTCTTCCGAACGCTCCCGCGAAACTGCCTCGAGCGCCCCCGCAAGGCCACCCCGCCGCCGCTCCCCCACACCGCCACCCCACCTGAAATTTATTTCACGATGTTGCCGTTAATGCTGCGTCCATTTCCCCTTGGCGTCCGTTCCTCGAATTGGACGGCAGATTTTTGCCCGCAATAGAGCGCGTTACGAGTCGGGCCTTGGCGACAGGGTGTTGCTCTGATCGGTCCGGACTGTTCGATTGTTTCAATAACTCCGACGTCTGCAACAACAAGGGGAGGACCCTGATATGACCGAGAGCGTGCACCTGATCGAAGCCCTCGATGCGCGAGTGGAACGGCGCAGCGAGCGGCGTGAGTTCTTCAAGAATGCGCTCGGCGCGGCTGCGATCACCGCGGCCGGTGCGACCGCATTGTCGATGTCCAGCGCCGCGGCGGCCCAGTCCGTCACCGACGCCGACGTCCTGAACTTCGCGCTCAACCTCGAATATCTCGAGGCGCAATTCTATTCCTACGCCGCCTATGGCACCGGGCTCGACAACAGCCTGCTCGGCGGTTCCGGCACCCAGGGTGCGGTCCGCGGCGGTCGCCAGGTCAATTTCACCGACCCGATCGTATCGCAATACGCCCGTGAGATCGCCCAAGACGAGATCGCCCACGTCAAGTTCCTCCGTACCGCGCTCGGCACCGCCGCCGTCGCGCAGCCGGTGATCGACGTCAGCGTCTCGCCGACCAGCGCCTTCTCGCTCGCCGCCCAGGCTGCCGGGCTCGTGCCCGCCGGCACCGCGTTCGATCCCTACGCCACCGACGAGGCGTTCCTGCTCGGCGCGTTCATCTTCGAGGACGTCGGCGTGACCGCGTACAAGGGTGCCGCCCCGCTGCTCACTAGCAAGGCGTATCTCGAGGCCGCCGCCGGCCTGCTCGCGGTCGAGGCGTATCATGCCGCGATCGTCCGCACGACGCTGTACGGCAAGGGCATCGCGACCCCGTCGCTGCGCACCTCCGCCGATGCCATTTCGCGCGCGCGCGACAGCCTCGACGGTGGCGGCGCCAACACGACGATCTTCGGTGCGAACGACATCGATCAGGGCATCTCGTCGTACAGCGCGACGCCGATCAACCTCGCCACCACGCAGGCCGCGGTGACCGTGTCGAACATCGTCCCGCTCGACAGCAACGGCGTCGCCTATAGCCGCTCGGTGAGCCAGGTGCTCAACATCGTCTATCTCAACAGCGGTGCGGCATCGGCCGGCGGGTTCTTCCCGAACGGCATGGCCGGCAACATCAAGACGAGCACTGCGGCAGCCTGATCGATCGGCCCGATCATATCGGCCCGATCACCTCAGCCCAGCCCAACGCTCATCTTCGCTATTCAGGGATTAACCCAATGACCGATCTCAATACCAAGCTCGAGATATTCGACGCGATCGCCGCCCGCCGTAACGAGCGCCGCGGCTTCCTCCGCTTCGCCGGCGGCTCGGCCCTCGCCATCGGTGGCGCAAGCCTGCTTGCGGCCTGCGGCAACGACGATGAAGATCTCGCACCCGCTCCCACGCCGACCCCTAGCCCGACCCCGGCCGCCACGATCAACGACGCGGATATCCTCAACTACGCGCTGAACCTCGAATATCTCGAAGCGCAGTTCTACGCGTTCGCAGCATTCGGCGTCGGGCTGAACGCCAGCCTGCTCACCGGCACCGGTACGCAGGGCGCCGTCACCGGTGGCGCACAGGTCCCGTTCCAGGATGCCGTCGTCCGCGAATACGCGCGTGAAATCGCGATCGACGAGGTCGCGCACGTCGCGTTCCTGCGTACCGCTCTCGGCACCGCCGCCGTCGCCCAGCCGGCGATCGACATCTCGGTCGGCACGGTCGCCGCACCGGGCGCGTTCACGGCAGCAGCACGCGCCGCCGGCGTCGTCTCTGCATCGCAGGTGTTCAACCCCTATGCCGACGACAACAGCTTCCTGCTCGGCGCGTACATCTTCGAGGACGTCGGCGTCTCGGCCTACAAGGGCGCAGCGGCGCTGATCGCCAACAAGACCTATCTCGAGGCCGCCGCCGGCATCCTCGCGGCTGAGGCCTACCACGCCGGCCTGATCCGCACGATCCTGTACCGCAAGGGCCTGCAGACCCCGTCGCTGCGTACCATCGCGGGCCAGATCAGCGATGCGCGCGACAGCCTCGACGGCAGCAGCGACATCGATCAGGGCATCACCGGTACCGATGCGACCATGTCGAACATCGTCCCGACCGACGCCAACGGCCTCGCCTATAGCCGGTCGATCGCGCAGGTGCACAACATCGCCTATCTGACCAATACCGCAAAGATCGGCGGGGGCTTCTTCCCCAACGGGACCAACAACCGCACCGACGCACTTCGGAGCAGCGGCGCCAACGCATGATCGCCTTCACGGACTGAAACAGAAACCTCGGATCGCGGCGCATTCAGGAGCGCCGCGATCCTTGTTTGGGGAATGACCATGAAACACTTCACGACGCTCACCATGCTCGCCGGTCTCGCCGCCGCGGGCATTTTTGCCGTTCCCGCCGCCGCGCAGGACATGACCACCGACCGTGACAGCAAGCCGTTCTCGGGCGTCTATATCGGCGCGGCCGGCGGTTACGACGTCCAGCCCAACGACGTCGGCTCGTCGATCCTGTTCGATCGCAACGGCGACGGCAATTTCAACGACAGCGTCAACACCATCACCGGCGCCAACGCCTTCTCGCCGGGCTTCTGCAACGGCTCCGCGCGCACCGCCGTCGTCGATTACGGCTGCCGCAACGACGATGACGGCTGGTCCTATTACGGCCGCGCCGGCTTCGACGTGCAGAGCGGCCCGTTCGTGGTCGGCTTGGTCGGCGAATTCGGCAAGTCCGACATCACCGACAGCGTCGCCGGCTTCTCGACCACGCCCGCCAGCTACACGATGGCCCGCAAGCTGAAATGGGAAGCTTCGGCCCGCGTCCGCGCCGGTCTCGCCGCGCGCAACACGCTGTTCTACGCCACCGGCGGCGCCGGCTATGCCAAGATCGACACCCTGTTCTTCACCACCAACACCGCCAACGCGTTCGCCGCCACCGGCTCGAACAAGCGCTGGGGCTATGTCGGCGGCGGCGGCATCGAACAGAAGCTGACCCGGAACATCTCGATCGGCATGGAATACACCTATCACCAGTACAAGGACAACGACGCCCGCGTCCTGGTCACCGCCGGCACCGCGCTCGCCGGCAGCCCGGTGCTGCTGGCGAACAACCCGTTCGTGCTCGCGCCCAACACCGCCGGCACCACCTTCCGCCGCAGCGATGATCAGTTCCGCTGGCACAGCCTCCGCGGCACCGTTTCTTTCCGGTTCTGAGGTAGCGCACCCTCCACCCCGTTCGCCCTGAGCGAAGTCGAAGGGTAAGCCCCACGTGCAAGGGTGCTTCGACTGCGCCCAGCACGAACGGGGAGGGGGACGCGATTACTAATACACGTCGAAAAGGCCGCAGCCCCAAACCAGGGCAGCGGCCTTTTCCTTTGTCTGCACAACCTCAATCCTCCCCCGCCAGGGGGAGGTGGCACCGAAGGTGACGGAGGGGGAGGACACGCAACAGAGGTTATCTCTTACCTCCCCCTCCGTCTGGCAATCGCCATCCACCTCCCCCTGGCGGGGGAGGGTCGCAAAAGGCACCACCTCCCACTCCCGTTCGCCCTGAGCGAAGTCGAAGGGTGTGCCCCAAGCGCAGGTGCATCGCCGATCAACACCACCAATTTCCCATTGCACCCCACCCCCATCCCCCTATGCTGACCCCACCCCGGGGGAGCGCTAATCCGCGCTTGAGAGGAAGGCAGGAGCCTTCGACCCGCTGAACCTGATCCGGTTGATACCGGCGGAGGGAGGGAGCGGTCGCCACAGAACCGCAATCCTTGCTCCGAGACCTTTAGGAGCAAGCGCATGGCCGATTTTGAAGCACGCACCCCGACAGCAGACATCGGCGTAACCACCGGCCCGATCCGAGGCTCGCGGAAAATCCACGTCGCGGTGCCGACCAGCCCCGACGTCCGCGTCGCCATGCGCGAGATCGTCCTCGACCCAAGCTGCTCCGAACCCCCGTTACGCGTCTACGACACCAGCGGCCCCTACACCGACCCTCGCGCGCAAATCGACATCAACGCCGGCCTCCCCCAACTCCGCCGCGCCTGGATCGAAGCTCGCGGCGACGTCGAATCCTACGAAGCCCGAGAACTCCGCCCCGAAGACAACGGCCAACTCGGCCCAGATCGCTCCGGCGGCGTCCCCCAATTCCCCGGCAGCATCAAACGCCCCCTCCGCGCCAAACCCGGGCACAACGTCAGCCAGATGCACTACGCCCGCCGCGGCATCATCACCCCCGAAATGGAATACGTCGCCACCCGAGAAAACCTCGGCCGCGCCATGCTCAAAGACTACGTTCGAGACGGCGAAAGCTTCGGCGCCCAGATCCCCGACTTCGTAACCCCCGAATTCGTCCGCGACGAGATCGCCCGCGGCCGCGCAATCATCCCCAACAACATCAACCACCCCGAATCCGAACCGATGGCGATCGGCCGCAACTTCCTCGTCAAGATCAACGCCAACATCGGCAACTCCGCGGTCGCCAGCAACGTCGCCGCCGAAGTCGACAAGCTCGTCTGGTCGATCCGCTGGGGCGCGGACACGGTCATGGACCTCAGCACCGGCCGCAACATCCACGACACCCGCGAATGGATCCTCCGCAATTCACCGGTCCCGATCGGCACCGTCCCGATCTACCAGGCGCTCGAAAAGGTCGGCGGGGTCGCCGAGGACCTCACCTGGGAGATCTTCCGCGACACGCTCATCGAGCAGGCCGAACAGGGCGTCGATTACTTCACGATCCACGCCGGCGTTCGCCTCGCCTATATCCCGATGACCGCCAAGCGCGTCACCGGCATCGTCTCGCGCGGCGGCTCGATCATGGCGAAATGGTGCCTCAGCCACCACAAGGAGAGCTTCCTCTACGAGCGCTTCGACGAGATCACCGAGATCATGAAGGCGTACGACATCGCCTACAGCCTCGGCGACGGCCTGCGCCCCGGCAGCATCGCCGACGCCAACGACGAAGCCCAGTTCAGCGAACTCTACACGCTCGGCGAACTCACCCACCGCGCGTGGAAGAGCGATGTCCAGGTCATGATCGAAGGCCCCGGCCACGTGCCCATGCACAAGATCAAGGAGAACATGGACAAGCAACTCGAAGTCTGCGGCGAAGCGCCCTTCTACACGCTCGGGCCACTCACCACGGACATAGCCCCCGGCTACGACCACATAACGAGTGGTATCGGCGCCGCGATGATCGGCTGGTACGGCACCGCGATGCTCTGCTACGTTACGCCGAAGGAGCATCTCGGCCTCCCCGACCGCGACGACGTGAAAGTCGGCGTAGTAACCTACAAGCTAGCAGCCCACGCCGCCGACCTCGCCAAAGGCCACCCCGCCGCCCAGATGCGCGACGACGCGCTCAGCCGCGCAAGGTTCGAGTTCCGCTGGAGAGACCAGTTCAACCTCTCGCTGGACCCGGATACGGCGGAACAATACCATGATCAGACGCTCCCCGCAGAAGGCGCCAAGACCGCCCACTTCTGCTCGATGTGCGGCCCAAAATTCTGCTCGATGAAGATCACGCAGGAGGTGCGCGACTTCGCGGCGAAGCAGAACAGTCCGGCGGATACGTTCCTAGCGGAAGACGTCGACCAGACCGACACCAACCGCGCGATCTTCGCCGGAGGCTCCCACGCCGAAGCCGAAAAAGGCATGGCAGACATGAGCGAAAAATTCCGCGAAAAGGGCAGCGAAATCTACCTGCCGGCTGGATGACTCAGCGTTTTGCCTTGCCTTTTGGGAGTGTCTTCTGATCCCGCTTGAGCTGATCGATTGCTTGTTCGGCTTGAGCGTGACGGACGGCTTTTTGAGCGGCCTTGAACGTGTCGTACTGCGTTTCGGCATGCTGCCGAGCAACCGTCATCGATACACGGCCACCACTGCGCAGCACCCCGCGTCCCAGATTTGCGAGTTGATTATCAAGAAGAGCCGCCGCCTCGGTCATTAGCCGCAGGCGGCCGATTTCCATCTGGTCCTCGAATATATCGAGAAGGATCGTCGTGAGACGGTTCAGTTCCTTGACTTCGGCTGCAGCAAGGTAATTCTTAGAAACGAGCGTATCGGACTTCCGAATATTATCATTGGGCCATGTTTGAAGTCCCATGTTTTCGGATCCAGCATCGGCCCGCGTTCTGATAACCTCGGCAGGTGTGTTCGAGCAGATCGCATAGACAAGTTTAGCTTGGGTATTTTTGTAAAATGTCTGCCATTCATCCGACCCGCCATCATAATCTTGACACATCGCGCAAATGGTTTTTAGCTCGCGATAGACGTTGGCTTCGTCCGACCTAATATCGCGAATGATATCGCGCAGTTCGGCGATACGGTCTTGCTGGTCCGGATTTTTTAGCCTCGGCGCGTCTATCACGAACCCGCGCGTGGCAAACTGGACCAGCTTTTCGGTTGCCCAGCGACGGAAAAGCGTCCCTTGCTTCGTCGAGACTCGATAGCCGACCGCAATGATGCCATCCAGATTATGGATCAACGTCTTGCGGCTGACCTCACGCCCTCCCTCGTCGCGAACCTGCAAGATTTCCTTGCAGGTTGCCGACCGGTCCAACTCGCCCTGCTCATATATATTGTTCATGTGAGCGTTAACGCTTTGGCGCGTCACCCCGAACAGCTCCGCAATTTGCGGTTGGGTAAGCCAAAGGGTATCACCCTCGTAACGCAGTTCAATCTTGACACCGCTATCGGTGCCATAGATCAAGAATCGATCTCCTGTACTCTCGTTTTCCTCTAGGTGAACAGGTTCCAGCGTCGTCATCGGGGTCTCCACGACATAGCGAACATCTGTAGAACGAAACGGTTTTCAACTCAATCGGCTTGACTCTGCGTTGAGCTGGGATCTGTAACTGCTCTTCACAAAAGAATGCCCGTCAATAATCATCGCCAACCAGCGACACAGCTCCGCACGGTCGCCAACGAGCGCCATTTTCTAAAATCACGAGTTTCCGAGCGACGCAATCCGTCTCCAAAATCTTGATAATCCGCGCTGCTGCAGTCCGATCAAGCTTGCGCAGTTCCTTTGCCGCATCCGGCAGGAACTCAATCCGCCAAGCAGCGCATTTTCATCGAGCACCTCGCCGATACCGGCTCGGTCACTGCCGCCGCCACGCAGGTCGATATGTCGGTCAACAGTTGCTACGCGCTGCGCCGCGCGCCCGGTGCCGAACAGTTCGCCGCCGCCTGGACCGCGGCCGTGCAATCGGGCGTCACGCGGCTCGCCGATCTCGCGCTGGAGCGCGCGATGAACGGGGTGGAGGTGCCGGTGTTCGACAAGAACGGCCACCGGATCGCGTGCCGCTACAAATACAGCGACCGGATGATCATGTTCCTCCTGCGCGCGCACATGCCCGAACGCTACGGCCACGCGCACCGCACGATCTCGGCCCCGCACGACCGTGACCGGCCTGAAGCGCCGCGCATTGCATCCGTAGCGCAGGCCATCGCGCTGCTCGAACCTACCATGCCGGACAACCCCGCGGCGTTGCTGACGGAGCAAGCCCTGTGCGACCGGCTCCAGGATATCCAGGATCTGGACGGCGCCGATTTCGTCCTGCCGCAGGACGCGTCCGGCCAGATCCTCCGCGACCGATCGCACCGCATCGAGGAGCAGCGCGTGGCCGACATAGAGCTCGACCGCCGCCTCGAATGGGCGAAGATCGGCGTCGCCCCGCCACCGCCGACCGGCTATCCGCCGTCGCCTTACGGCAATCACGACGACGACGACGATGAAGAGTGACCGCGTGTTGGCCTAACCCGGTCTAATCTTCTTTTCGATTAACCCCGCAAAATCAACGCGAAAGCCTTACCGCTTCCGAACGAACTCCGCGCGCAGCACCAGCCCCTTGATCCCCTCGTACCGACAGTCGATCTCCTGCGCATCGCCGGTCAACCGGATCGACTTGATCAGCGTCCCGCGCTTCAACGTCTGCCCCGCACCCTTCACGGTCAGGTCCTTGATCAACGTAACCTGATCGCCATCCGCGAGCACGTTCCCGACCGAATCCCGCACCACGACCGCGACGTCATCCGCCGCAACAGCCGCCGCACCGCCCGCAACCCACTCGCCAGTCGCTTCGTCGTACACATATTCGTCGCTCATCGGTCGGTCTCCGGCAGCGCCCAGTCGATCGGCGCGCGCCCATGGGTTTTGAGAAAGTCATTGGCCCGGCTGAACGGCCGCGATCCGAAGAACCCGGTCCGTGCCGCCAGCGGCGACGGGTGCGCCGACTGGATCACCAGATGCCGCCCGCCCTTCGTCACGTCATCGACGAACGCCGCCTTCTTCTGCGCATACGCCCCCCACAGCAGGAACACGACCGGTTTGTCCTGCGCGTTGACGGCGGCAATAACGGCATCGGTAAACCGCTCCCACCCCCGCTTTTGATGCGACGCGGCCTCCCCCATCCGCACGCTCAGCACCGCGTTGAGCAACAGCACGCCTTGTGCGGCCCAATGATCCAGCATGCCATGAGACGCCCGCGGTATCCCCAGGTCCGCCTCCAGCTCCTTGTAGATATTCACCAGGCTAGGCGGCGTCCGCACGCCCTCGCGCACTGAGAAGCTCAGCCCATGCGCCTGCCCCTCGCCATGATAAGGATCCTGCCCCAGGATCACGACCCGCACCTGATCGAGCGGGGTAAGCTCCAGCGCCCGAAACCGGTCCGCCCCGTCGGGAAACACCCGAGCCCCCGCCGCCCGCTCGGCCTCCAGAAACGCATCCAGCGCCCGCATGTACGGCGCCTCGAACTCGGCGTGGAGCGACTGCCAGCTTGCGGGGAGAGAATGCTCGATCATCCCCGCGGCATGTCGGACAGGGCAGGGGAGTGTCAATCACGCGCGCACCCCAAAGCCGTTCCCCCGCGCAGGCGGGGGCCCAGGATCACACACGATACCGCCCGCAACCCTGGACCCCCGCCTCCGCGGGGGAACAGCAAGAAGGCTCGCACTCCATGGCGCGTCACCTTATATGCGCCGCCATGACCGAGATCACCGTCGCCGCGCTGCAGCTGGGCTTCACGCCCAACATCGACCGCAACATCGCCAACGTGTCGCGCCTCGTCCACGAGGCCGCCGCGAAAGGCGCGCAGGTCATCCTGCCGCCCGAGCTCTTCGAAGGCGAGTATTTCTGCCGCGTCGAGGACGAAAGCCTCTTCGCCAACGCCGCGCCCGTCGGCGAGCACAAGGCGGTGCTCGCGATGCAGGCGCTCGCCGAAGCGCTCAAGGTCACCATCCCGACCAGCTTCTTCGAGGCGGACGGCCCGCATCACTACAACAGCCTCGCGATGATCGGCCCCGACGGCAACGTGCAGGGCGTCTATCGGAAGAGCCACATCCCCGACGGTCCCGGCTACGAGGAGAAGTTCTACTTTCGCCCCGGCAACACCGGCTTCAAGGTCTGGCCGCATCCGGCAGGGAAGCTAGGCGTCGGCGTCTGCTGGGATCAATGGTACCCCGAGACCGCCCGCGCAATGATGCTGATGGGCGCCGAGATCCTGTTCTACCCGACCGCGATCGGCAGCGAGCCGCACGACACCTCGCTCGACACCGCACGCCTGTGGCGCCGCGCCATGGTCGGCCACGCGGTCAGCAACGTCGTCCCGATCGTCGCCGCCAACCGCGTCGGCGTCGAGCACGGCCAGACCTTCTACGGCACCAGCTTCATCGCCGACGAGCGTGGCGACATCCTTGCGGAGCTAGGCCGTGAAGACGAAGGCGTGATCACCGCGACGATCGACCTCGACATCGTCAAGCGCCACCGCGCCGCCTTCGGCTTCTTCCGCGATCGTCGCCCCGATTTGTACGGCCGCCTCGTCCAGGACATCTGATACCCTGCACGAACCGCGTCGAACGCCCGCCCCGCAAAGGGGCGGGCCGGCTTCACCTCCGCGGGACCTGCTCGTCGCGCGTATCGAGCCCGGCGGCACCCGGCTCGCCCAGTTCGTTCTGCCCCGCCATCGCGTGGTCGACCGAACCCAGCTGGTCGAGGTGCATCAGCCTGGTGACGAACGGTGCGAGCACCAGCACGACCGCGCCGATCCCGATCGCGACCCAGCCGATCCGGCCGTACACTTCCAGCACCCGCTCGACGCCGGCGCCCTCGCCGCCGGTCGCCTGTGCGATCAGGCCGGCAAGGAAGTTCCCGCCCGCCGTCGCGAGGAACCACGTGCCCATCATCAGCCCGGTCATGCTCGGCACCGACAGACGCGTCATCGACGACAGTCCGATCGGCGAGAAGCAGAGCTCCGCCATCGAGTGCAGCATGTAGAGCAGCACGACGAAGATCGCCGGCGTCAGCCCCTGTGCCGGTGCGCCAAGCGTCAGCGCGAAGAAGCCTGCACCGACCAGGATCAGCCCGATGCCGAACTTGAACGGCGCGCTCGGCTCACGTCCCGCCCGACCGAGCCGCGTCCAGAGCGCGGCGAACACCGGTGCCAGCGTGATGATGAAGAACGGATTGACCGACTGGAACACCGAGGCGGGTATCGACCAGCCGAACACGACGCGGTCGACCGACTGGTCGGTGTAGACGTTCAGCGACGACCCGGTCTGTTCGAACAGCGCCCAGAACAGCGGCGCGAGCGCGATCAGGAACAGCGCGGCGAAGATCCGGTCGCGGTCGACGCGTGGCAGTTTCGCGACGGCGGTCCACAGGATGTAGCCGACCGTCGCGAGCGATGCGACGATCAACGCGGTGCCGACGACGCCCTGGCTGCGCACCAGCCACCACGATACCGCGACGCCGGCGAGCCCGCCGAGGTAGATCAGCCATTCGACCGACAGGCCGGCGATCGGCTTAGACGCCAGCTTTTCGGGGGCAGGGGACTCGCCGACGTCGTAGAGTTCGCGCCGGAACAGCACGAACACGACCAGGCCCAGCGCCATGCCGATCCCAGCGGCGCCGAAGCCGTACGACCAGCCGACCGTCTCGCCGAGGATCCCGACCGCGATCGGGCCGACGAACGCGCCGGTGTTGATCCCCATGTAGAAGATCGAGAACGCACCATCGCGCCGCATGTCGTCGCGCGCGTAAAGCTTGCCGACGAGCACCGAGATGTTCGCCTTCAGGAAGCCCGTACCGACGATGATGAAGGCGAGGCCGAGATAGAAGCCGTTGAGCGCGGTGCCCTGCACGCCCTGCGGCGCCTCGACGACAGCGAGCAGCAGATGGCCGAGCGTGATGAACACGCCGCCCGCCAGCACCGCCTTACGTGGTCCGAGGAACCGGTCGGACAGATAGCCGCCGATGATCGGCGTGATGTAGACCAGAGAGGTGTACGCGCCATAGATCGCATAGGCCGGCTGCTCGGCGAACAGGAAGTGCTTGGTGAGGTACAGCACCAGGATCGCGCGCATGCCGTAGAACGAGAAGCGCTCCCACAGCTCGGCGAAGAACAGCATGAACAGCCCGCGCGGGTGCCCGAAAAACGTCTTTGCATCGGCAGGAACGCCGCTGCCCCTGCTCGCCTTGGGGATTGCGCTGGCCATGTGGTGGTAATGCTCCGTGGGTGCGCCGCTGACGGGCGCTTGATGGCGCGCAACTTAACGACAAAGCCCGGACTGTAAATATCAGACGCCAAAGCCTATCTGGCGAGGCATGCTCAACGACCGCTCGACGCCGCTCTCGCTTCTCGCCACCCGCCGCTCGGGCAAGCCCCGCGACCTGATTGCGCCGGGGCCCGATTCCTACCAGCTCGCGACGATCCTGGAGATCGCGGCGCGGACGCCCGATCATGGCAAGCTGGCGCCGTGGCGGTTCGTCGTCGTCGGGGACGAACGCCGCGCGGCTCTGTCGGCGCTGATCACCGATGCGTACTTGGCCGAACGACCCGATGCGTCGCGGCTGGAACTGGAGTCGCTCGACCAGTTCGCGCATCAGGCGCCGACTTTGGTCGTGGTCCTGTCGTCGCCCAAGGAGAGCAAGATTCCGGTGTGGGAGCAGGAATTATCGGCGGGGGCGGCGTGCATGAACCTGCTCCATGCGGTCCATGCGGAGGGGTTCGCGGGCGGCTGGCTGACCGGCTGGGCGGCGTTCTCGGATACGGTGCGCGATGCGTTCGGGGCCGCGTCGGAGCGGATCGCCGGGTTCATGTTCATCGGCACGCCGTCGCGTGCGCTCGACGAACGCCCCCGCCCCGATATGGCACGCCTCGTCTCGCACTGGGGATCGTGAGACTCGACTAATCGCCCGATTGCTGTATTAGAACAGCATGACAGCGCTCAGCAGCGACGACAGCCCCGTATACATCCGTCTCCGCAGCACGATCGCAGCGGGAATTCTCCGTGGCGACTATCGTGCGGGCGACCAGTTGCCGTCGGTACGTGCGTTCGCCGCCGAGCAGGGGGCGAACCCTTTGACGGTCGCCAAGGCGTATCAGAGCTTTCAGGACGACGGGTATGTCGAGGTCCGGCGTGGCGTCGGCATGTTCGTGATGCCGGGTGCCGCGGAAGCGTTGCGCGTGGCCGAGCGCGAGAATTTCGTGACGACGCAGTGGCCGCGGATCCTGGGGCATATCGTTCTGCTGGGGTTGGATGCGCATGACCTGCTGGAGCGCGAGCGGGCCTGAAACCCCTCCCGTCATTCGTTCTGCATTCCCTTGTTCCGTCCTACGTCCTGCCCCCTTTCCGTTCGTCCTGAGTAGTCATCGAGTAGGCGCGAAGCGGCGTATCGAGAGGACGTATCGAAGGACAGGTTGGCGCACGGAACCCATGCTTCGATACGCGCCCTCGATACGCTGCTTGCGCAGCTACTCGGTCGCTACTCAGCACAAAGGGAAGTGGTCGAACTTCAGAACAGTCCCAGCGCCTCGACATCCTCGATGCTCAGGTCAATCCCGAACAACAGGCTCATCCGCATCCGGTACACCCGCGGGTCGGTGATCTCGCCGACGGTCGTGTCCGTGCCGGAACGCCGGCGATAATTGCGCCCGATCAGCGAGGCGAATCCGTTCGGCAAAACGATGCTGGCGATCGCGGTATGCGTGAAACGGCTGGCGGGCGCGGTCGAGGTCCAGTGGTTCGACAGCTCGAGATCCGCGTCGAACACCTGAGCGAGCGTGAAGCTGTATTGTGGCTGGAACCCCTCACCCGATCCGCGGCCGTCGGTAGTCATCGGATCGCCGTCGCGGAGCAGCATCCAGCCTTGCTCGGTCGATTCCAGCCGGAAACGCGCGCCATCGGGAGCTGCCGCCTCGGCGCCGTCGGCGAGCGGGAGGACCGGCGTATAGCTGCCGCCGAAGCCGGTGTCTGCGATCCAGTCCTGCCCGTCGATCGTCACCAGCGCAAACGTATGCGTCTGCGGTGGCGGCACGTCGGTCGCGGCATACCAGACACGCGCGAGCAGCGGGCGAGCGGTGAAGCCGAGTTCAGTGAGCGCATCGAGGAACAGACGATTATGCTCGAAGCAATAGCCGCCGCGGCGGGCGGTCACGAGCTTGGCAAAGACCGACTCGCTGTCGATCGCGATGCCGCGGCCGAGGACGACGTCGAGATCCTCGAACGGGATGGCGAACCGGTGCGCCTGCTGGAGCCGGCCGAGACCGATCGAGTCGAGGGTCGGACGCGCCGGCATGGCGACGCGGGCGAGGTAGGCTTCGAGATCGAACATCAGGCAGGATTTCCCATAATTCCCCTGCCCCATACCGTTTGCCGCGAGCAGCCGTCGAGTAGGGCGACGCGACCTTCAATCCTCCCCCTGGCGGGACGCTGGGTCCGGGCTTTCGTCAGGGGGCGATCAGGCGGCGAAGAGTTCCGGCTCGATCGAGTAGAGTACCGCCGCGCTCGCGTTGGCGGCGGCGTTGAGGCCCATCGCCTCGGGGACGATCTGATCGAGGTAGAAGCGCACCGCCGCCGTCTTCATGCGGCCGAAATCATCGGTGCCGGCAACCTCGCCCTGCCGCTCCATCAGCCAGCCGCAGGTTGCGACCGACAGCATCGTCAGGAAGGGATAGCTCGCGGCGAGCTTGTCGTCGGCGTCCGCGGTGGCGAGTCTGCGCCCGATCGCTTCGCAGGCGTCGACCAGTGCCAAGAGGCGTTCGTCCTTCGCCTCCGCGCGGATGTCGGCGATCAAAGTGGCGAACGCGCCGCCATTGTCCAACCCCAGCTTGCGCCCGACCAGATCCGCCGCTTGGATGCCGTTGGTGCCCTCGTAGATCGGCGTGATGCGGGCATCGCGGAAATACTGCGCGGCGCCGGTTTCCTCGACATAGCCCATGCCGCCATAGACCTGGATACCGAGCGAGGCGACCTCGTTGCCGATGTCGGTGCCGTGCGCCTTCGCCAGCGGCGTGACAAGTTCGAGCCGGTTGCGCGCCGCGTGGTCGCCGAGATTGGCGCGGTCGACTTGGCCCGCCGCGTAGTAGACAAGTGCGCGTGCCGCCTGGGTCTGGGCCTTCATCCGCATGAGCATGCGGCGGACGTCGGGATGCTCGACGATCTTGACCGATTCCTTGTTCGGCGAGCCGGCGCGGGCCGACTGGACGCGGTCGAGCGCATAGGCGACCGCGCCTTGGGTGGCGCCCTCGGCGACCTGGACGCCCTGCAGGCCGACGTTGAGGCGTGCGTTGTTCATCATCGTGAACATCGCGCGGATACCGCCGAGTTCCGCGCCGATCAGCTCACCGACGCAGTCGTCGTTGTCGCCGAAGCTCAAGACGCAGGTGGGCGAGGCGTGGAGGCCCATCTTGTGCTCGATCGAGACGACGCGGACGTCGTTGAAATCGCCCGGCGTGCCGTCTTCCTGGAGGCGGTACTTGGGGACGAGGAACAGCGAGATGCCCTTGGTGCCCGCAGGGGCGCCCGGCGTCCGCGCGAGGACGAGGTGGACGATGTTCGGCGCCATGTCGTGGTCGCCGAACGAGATGTAGATCTTGGTGCCCTTGATGCTCCACTTGCCGTCACCGAGGGGAGTCGCCGTCGCGCGCAATGCGCCGACGTCGGAGCCCGCCTGCGACTCGGTGAGATTCATCGTGCCGGTCCATTCGCCCGTCGCGAGATGGGGCAAATAGAGCGCCTGCTGCTCGGGTGAGCCGTGATGCTGGAGCGCCTCGATCGCGCCGACGGTCAGCGTCGGGCAGAGCGCGAAACCCATATTGGCAGAGCCGAGCGTGTCGAGCACCGCGGTCTGGATCGCGAACGGCAGGCCCTGGCCGCCCCATTCCTCCTCGACGCCGATCGTCCCCCAGCCGCCTTCGACGTAATCCTTGTACGCCTGGGCGAAGCCGTCGGGCATGACAACGCCGTCGGGGGTCCACTTCGCGCCGACGGTGTCGCCGGTGCGGTTGAGCGGAGCCCATTCGCCGGCGGCGAACTGCCCGACCCCTTCGAGGACCGCGTCGACGACGTCGTCGCTGGCGGCGGCATAGCGTTCGGTCGCGGCAAGTTGGTCGATCCGCACGACATGGTCGAGCAGGAATCGCTGTTCGGTGGTTGCTGGGGTGAAGGCCATCGCATCCTCTTATCGCTACGGTTTGGACCCGCTATAGGCCTGTGACATGGTCCGTCCACACCCTGTGATTTTACCTTACGGCACGGCGGCGATCGCCGAGGCGGCTACGATGATTCGCGGCGGGGGTATCGTCGCGGTGCCGACCGAGACGGTGTACGGACTCGCGGCGGACGCCACCAACGCCGAGGCAGTGGCGCGAATCTACGCCGCCAAGGGGCGCCCGAGTTTCAATCCGCTGATCGTGCATGTGGCGGATCTGGCGGCGGCCGAGCGGATCGCGGTGTTCGATGCGGAGGCGCGCGCGCTGGCGGCGGCGTTCTGGCCGGGGCCGCTGACGTTGGTGTTGCCGGTGCGGGAGGATTCGGGGATCGCTTCGCTGGTGACGGCGGGGTTGGCGACGATCGCGATCCGGGTGCCCCGGCATCGGGCCATGCAGGGATTGATCGCCGCTTCGGGCAGGCCGTTGGCGGCGCCCTCGGCCAATGCGAGCGGGGGGATCAGTCCGACCACGGCGGCGCATGTTGCGGGGAGCTTGGAGGGGAACGTGCCGTTAATCATCGACGATGGGGCTACCGAGGCTGGGCTGGAGTCGACGATCGTGGCGGGGCGGACGGTGTTGCGGCCAGGGCCGATCACTGCCGAAGCGCTCTTCGCGCGCCTCCCCGGCGAAGGCCGGGGCCCAATTGGAACGTCGGATGTAACGGAGCACGAGCTTCA
>JAJNQF010000424.1 GCA_021154945.1 Sphingomonas sp. | reverse complement strand
AGGGGGGCGGGAAGGGTGGCGCTAGGTGTCACCGGATACGACGCGTTCCTCTCCCTGAAAGAGAGAGTTAGGGGTGGGTCGGCTACCGCAAGCTCCAGACGCCGATGGCACAAGCTGGCCGACCCACCTCCGGCCTCTCCCTTCCAGGGAGGGGGGAAGTCAGCGTGTCAACGTGACGAAGCTGTATGCCGGACGCTCACCTTCGGCAGGATGATCATCGCGGGCGATCTCGCGCCAGCCTTCGACCGCAGGGACGGTGGCGTCGCCTTCGGGTTCGGCGTGGACTTCGGTCAGTTCTATCCGATCCGCGTGGGGGAGCATTTGCGCGTAAATCTGCGCGCCACCGATCACTGCGACCTCGTCCCCCGCCATCGCCAGCGCCTCCTTGACCGAATGCGCGACCTCGGCACCCGCCGCTGTCCAGTCGCCGCGCGTGAGAACGATGTGGCGGCGGCCGGGCAGGGGGCTGGGGAAACTCTCGAACGTCTTGCGCCCCATCACCATCGGCTTGCCCATCGTCAGCGCCTTGAAGCGCTTGAGGTCGGCGGGGATGCGCCACGGGAGCTGCCCGTCGCGGCCGATGACGCCGTTGCTGGCGCGGGCGAGGTAGAAGGTGATCATGCGGTGGTCATGCCGGAATGGAGGGCAATGGGCTACTCCCCGCTTACGTCGGCACCCCGCCGCTAACTCCACCCCGGCGAAGGCCGGGGCCTAATTGGGGACCGGCGCTGATGAGCGCTACGCTACGTTACTACGACCTTGCCAATTGGGCCCCGGCCTTCGCCGGGGTGGTAGTATGGTGGTGGCGAGGTTCAGCCCGGCGCATGTTCCTTCACATACGCCTCGGGGTCCTTCTCAACGACCTTAACCCCATTCAGATGATTCGCCTCGAACGCCGCAAACCGCACGCCCAGTTCATGCCGCTCTTCCAGCGTCGCATGCTTGCGGAAGTCGGTGAGCCCCTGGCGCTCTTCCTCCGCCAGATGATCGCTGTTCGCCTTGTTGCATTCACCGACCGCAGCGAACCACGCGTCCGAGCCTACCGGGTGCTTGTCGACCGTCTCACCCGTGTCGCGGATGTCGTTGTGATCCTCGATCGCGTCCTCTGTTTCCTCCGCCGCCGACTCGGCATCGTTGCCGCCGGTGCCGATCTTCATCAGTCGCGGGTAGAAAAAGCGTTCCTCCGCCTCGGCATGCGCGTCGAGCAGGTTCTTGAGCCGGGTCCATAGCGCCGACAGCGCCTCCGTGTCCTTCGCGTCGATCGAATCGATCTGCGCGAACAGTGCGCGCTGTTGCGCATGTTCGTCGAGAATGAGCTGGGTGATGTCCATGATTGGGCCTTCCGAATAGGTTCGGACGGTCAACCATGCGCGCCAAGCCCGGTTCCTATTGCGATTCGCTCTCGTGTCAGACCGCGACCGGCGCCTTGATGTGCGCCTGCGCCACATAATCGTGGAGCACGAAATCCTCATACTCGTACGCATCGATCGAGTCCGGCTTCCGCACGATCTCGAGCCGCGGCAGCGGCCCCGGCGAGCGCGTCAGTTGCAGTTGCGCCTGCTCCAGATGGTTCGAATAGAGGTGGCAATCGCCGCCGGTCCAGATGAACTCGCCGACCTCCAGCCCGCATTGCTGCGCAAGGATATGCGTCAGCAGCGCATAGCTAGCGATGTTGAACGGCACGCCGAGGAAGATGTCACCCGAGCGTTGGTAGAGTTGCAACGAGAGCTTGCCGTTCGCGACATGCGTCTGGAACAGGCAGTGGCACGGCGCGAGCGCCATCGCGTGCAGGTCGCCGGGGTTCCACGCGCTGACGATCTGGCGGCGCGACGCGGGGTTGGTCCTGATCTGGCCGATCAGCTCGGCGATCTGGTCGATGTGGCGGCCATCGGCGGCGACCCAGTCGCGCCATTGCTTGCCGTAGACCGGGCCGAGATCGCCGGTTTCATCCGCCCATTCGTCCCAGATCGCGACTTTCCGGTCCTGCAACCAGCGGACGTTGGTGTCGCCGCGCAGGAACCACAGCAGCTCGACGATGATCGAGCGGAGATGGAGCTTCTTGGTGGTGAGCACGGGGAAGCCCTGCGCGAGATCGAACCGCATCTGCGCGCCGAACACGCTGAGCGTGCCGGTGCCGGTGCGGTCCATCGTCTCGACGCCGGTCGAGAGCACGCGGTCCATGAGGTCTAGATATTGGCGCATCGGGTTTGCGTAGCGGCGCGGGGGCGGGGGCTCAAGCGGATGTAGTTGCGCGTGCGGTGGCGCGTGCCGCGGGGCAGGCGGGTATGTGCCGACGCTGCCCGAGCTTTCCCCACGTATCGCCCACCTCGATGCGGCGCGAGCGCTGTTCGCTGGCTTGCGTGATGCCACGGTCGAGACGGTCGCGGTCGCGTATCTTGATCCGAATCGGAGGCTTCTCGGGATGCGGCATGTCGTCGGGGGGCGGGATCAGGTGGCGATCTCGATCCGCACGGTCGCGGTGGATGCGTTGGCTTTCGGGGCTCACGGGGTCGTAATGGCGCATAATCATCCGAGCGGGGATGCTACGCCGAGTGCGCGTGATGTCGCGTTCACGCGCGCGCTCGCGGCGGGGTTGCGGACGCTGGAGGTGGTGTTGCTCGATCATCTGGTGATCGCAGGCGATGAGGTAACGAGTCTGAGGGCGATGAGAGTGGTGTGAGGAACGCTCCCTCCTAATTTCACCACCCCGGCGAAGGCCGGGGCCCAATTG
>JAJNQF010000392.1 GCA_021154945.1 Sphingomonas sp. | reverse complement strand
ATCATCGCCAGCTTCCTGCCGCTGTTCACGCTGACCGGCGTCGAGGGTCATATCTTCGGGCCGATGGCGAAGACCTATGCGTATGCGATCTCCGGCGGGCTGATCGCGACCTTCACGGTCGCGCCGGTGCTGGCGACGCTGCTGCTGCCCGACAAATTGTCCGAAGTGGAGACGTGGATCGTCGGCAAGCTGCGCCGCGTCTACGAGCCGGCCGCCGCGTTCGCGCTCGGCAACCGGGTCGTCGCTATCGGTGGCGCGCTGCTGCTGATGCTGCTCGCGGTGGTTGGCGTTCGCTCGCTCGGGATCGAGTTCCTGCCGCATCTCGAAGAGGGCAACATGTATATCCGCGCGACGCTGCCCGCGTCGGTCAGCCTCGAGGCGGGGCAGCCGGTGGTCAACGGCGTCCGCCGGATCCTGATGCAATATCCGGAGGTGCAGGCAGTGTTGTCCGCGCATGGTCGCCCGGACGACGGGACGGACTCGACCGGCTTCTTCAACGCCGAATATTTCGTGCCGCTTAAGCCGTTCGATACCTGGCCGAGCGGCGTCACCAAGGAGACGTTGACCGAGGAACTGTCGAAGCGGCTGTCGGCCAAATATCCCGGCGTCGACTTCTCCTTCTCGCAGATCATCGAGGATAATGTCGAGGAGGCCGCCTCGGGCGTGAAGGGGGCGAACTCGATCAAGCTGTTCGGTCCCGACCTGACGACGCTCGAGAAATACGCCGATCAGATCAAGGCGCAGATGTCCAAGGTCCGCGGGATCGAGGATCTCGGCGTTTTCCAGTCGCTGGGCCAACCGACGGTGCGGATCGACGTCGATCGCGCGCGCGCCTCGCGCTACGGGCTGACCCCCGACGACATCAACGCTACCGTCGCCGCGGCGATTGGCGGCAAGTCGAACGTCGACCTGTACGAGAAGGACACCGATCGCTACTTCCCGATCGTCGTCCGGCTGAAACCCGAACAGCGCGACACGATCGACGCGATCCGCCGGATCACGATCGGTGTGCCGTCTCCGGACGGTGTCAGCACGATCCAGGTGCCGCTGTCGGAGGTCGCCGACGCGAAGCTCACCTCGGGCGCGTCGTTCATCTACCGCGAGCATCAGGAGCGCTACATCCCGATCAAGTTCTCGGTCCGCGGTCGCGATCTCGGCGGTGCGGTCGACGAGGCGCATGCGCGGATCGAGCGGACCGTCCACCTGCCACCCGGCTATCATCTCGAATGGGCGGGCGAACTCGACAATCTCAACAACGCGGTCGCGCGATTGGAAGTCGTGGTGCCGATCAGCCTGCTGGTGATCCTGCTGCTGCTCTATGCGAATTTCGGCTCGATCCGCGACAGCCTGCTCGCGTTCTCGGCGATCCCGATGGCGATCATCGGCGGCGTGCTCGCGCTGGCGCTGACCGGAACCGCGTTCAGCATCTCGTCGGCGATCGGCTTCGTCGCGCTGTTCGGGATCGCGGTGATGGACGGGATTCTGGTGGTCACGACCTATAATCACGCCGTCGACGAAGGGTTTGCGCGGGAGAATGCGCTCGCAACTACAGTCCGCCATAGTCTCAGGCCGGTCGTGATGACCTGCCTCGTCGCGGCGATCGGGTTGCTTCCGGCTGCGCTGTCGAGCGGGATCGGCAGCCAGGTGCAGAAGCCGCTCGCGCTGGTCGTGGTCGGCGGGATGACGCTCGCGCCGATCCTGATCCTGCTGGTCCTGCCGGTGCTGATCGATCGCTTCTCGAAGCGGGTGCCGCCCGAAGATCGCGGTGCGCACGGGCGCGATGTCGGCCATCATCCCCATGAAGACGGCCATACGGAGGCCACGGCATGAAGCGTTTCGCCATCCTCCTGCTCGCGGGCGTCACCAGCGCGTGCACGATGGGCCCGCGCGATCTCGACGCGCACGCCAGCCTCCCGCCGGCTCTCGCGGCGCAAACCTTCGCGCCGTCCAGCGGCGCGGCCCAGGCTACGACTCTGACGGCGGTTCCTGCCGAATGGTGGCGCAGCTTTGGCAGCGCCCAACTCGACACGCTGGTGGACGAGGCACAGGCGCATTCGACCGACATCGCCGTCGCGGAAGCGACGCTCCGGCAATATCGCGAGCAGGCGGCTGCGACTGCGGGCTCGGCGCTGCCGCAGGCCGATGTGAACTATCAGGCGGAGCGCACGCGCATCTCGAACGCGCTGTCGCCTGCGGTCGCCGACCAGAACCAGCAGCTTTATACGCTCCACACCGCGCAGGTGACGGTCGGCTACGACCCGGATGTGTTCGGCGGCATCCGCTCGAAAATCCGCTCAGCCCGCGCCGCCACCGAAACGCAGCGGCAGCGGCTTGCCGCGGCGCGGACCACGGTGATCGCCAATCTGGTCGAGGCGGTGATCCAGCGCGCATCGCTCGCCGAGCAGATCGCCGCTGCGCAGACGGCCATCGCGGTCAATCGCGATATCCTCCAGACGCTGGTCAAGCGTCAGCAGCTCGGTGCGGTCGGTGCGGCCGACGTCTCGACGCAACAGGCGGCGCTGGCGACCGCGGAAGGCGCGCTGCCGCCGCTGGTGCGCGCCGAAGCGCATCAGCGGGTGGTGATCGCGACGCTGATCGGGCGGTCGGCGGGCTCGGACCTGCCGCCGCTGCCGTCGCTCGCATCGCTCACTTTGCCGCGAGACCTGCCACTGGTCGTTCCGTCCGATCTCGTCGCGCGCCGGCCTGACGTGCTGGCCGCGCGCGCGCAGCTCGAAGGGGCAGGGGCCGATGTCGGCACCGCGATCGCCGCGCGCCTGCCGGCAATCTCGCTCAGCGGATCGGCGGGCGGTACCGCCGAACGGTTCGGCGATATGTTCAAGAGCGGCAACCCGTTCTGGACACTGATCGGCGGGATCACCCAGCCTATCTTCCACGCCGGCGCCCTCCGCCACCAGCAACATGCCGCCGAAGCCGCGCTCGATGCCGCCAAGGCGCAATATCGTGCCGCGGTGTTGCAAGCATTCGGGGACGTTTCCGACGCGCTGACCGGGCTGCGGACCGATGCCGACGCGCTCGACTCGGCCACGAGGGCGACCGATGCGTCGGGGCGTGCGCTCGGGTTCGTCCGGCGTCAGCTTGCGCTCGGCGATGTCGGAACGCCTGCGCTGCTCAACGCCACCGCCACCGACGCGCAGGCCCGCGCGCAGGCGGTGCAGGCGCGCGCCGCGCGGTTGTCGGACACGGTCGCGCTGTTCCAGGCCGCAGGCGGCGGCGTTTCGGGAGGGTAAACGATGGGCGGGATAACCGGCGCGACGAGCGGCAAGTTCGTCCTGATGGCGGCGACCCTGTTGTTTCACGGCAGGGTCGACAACGCACGCACCCTGATCGCGATCATGCCGGGCGCGCCGCATTCGGCGATCGGTGCGACGCTTGCCGATCGGATCGTGCACCGCGACCGGGTCAAGATCGGCATCCGCGCGGAGTATCTCTACGCGCCGATCGCTGCGGTCGAACCCGATCCGGCGGCAGGCGCGGAGCTGCGGATCGGCCAGGATATCCTCGACGCCAACCCGATCGAGATAGACTTCCCGCACCACGAGCTGCGCCTGTTGCTGCCGGGCGAGGCAGCGCGCGCCGAACGCGGGATGACCGCGATCCCAGTCACGCATCAGGCGGACGGCTCGATGACGGTGCCGCTGACGCTCGACGCTGCGCCACCGACCGCTGCGGTGCTCGATCTCGCCCACGCTACCGACGTGACCGCGCCGAACGCCGCGAGCGCCGTCGCGCTCGGGCATGCGGCCCTGAAGAACGCCGTCATGATACGCGGCGCCACCCCGTCGGTCGGGCTCACTGCGTTCAAGGACATGCGGGTGATCTTCGACCTCGGCCACGACCGGATCTGGGTTGCGAGCTGACCCGGCTGCGGCGGTCGGCTGTCACTGCAAGCGGGCAGCCGTTTCCTTCAGGGGGATGGCGGGCGATGCCAGATCGGCGTGGTCGGTCGGTGCAAGCAGGCCGATCAGCGCCCGACCCTGCACATAGTCGCGGGTCGCGTTGACGCAGTCGAGCGCGACGATGCGATCGTCCTTGACATAGATCAGCGAAAACGATCGCGTCGCGGGCTCGCCGCGGATGATCACCGCGTCGTGGCCGGCCGAAAGCCCGACGGTCTGCAGTTTCAGATCATATTGACTGGACCAGAACCAGGGGACGGCGTGGTAGGGTTGCGGGTCGCCGGTGATCGTTCGCGCGACGACGTTCGCTTGGTCGGAGGCGTTCTGGACCGATTCCAGTCGGATGACGGCGCCGCCCGCATACGCATTGGCATGCGCCGCGCAATCGCCGATCGCAAAGACATCGGGCAGGCTGGTGCGGCAGAACGCGTCGACCAGCACGCCGTTGTCACCCTCCGCGCCTGCCGCGAGAAGCGGCCCGACTGCGGGTTCGATACCGATGCCGACGATCACCATCTCGCACGCCAGTATTTCCCCGTCGATGAGACGCACGCCACTGGCTGCGCCGTCGTGTTCCTCGATGCAGGCGACCTTGGCTTCGAGGCGGATATCCACGCCGTACGCCCGATGCTCGGCTTCGAAGAACCGCGACAGGGGCTCGCCGGCGACGCGCGCCAGGACCCGGTCGAGCGCTTCGAGGACAGTGACGTGTTTGCCGAGTTTGTTCAGGACGGCCGCGGCTTCGAGCCCGATATACCCCCCGCCGATCACCACGACGCGGGAGACGCCCGGGAGTTCGGCGATCATCCGGTCGACGTCCGCGCGGTTGCGGACCGCGTGGACGCCGCGCAACGCATGCCCGGTACAGGACAGCCGCCGCGGCGATCCGCCCGTCCCCCAGACCAGTGATCCATAGCCGATCGTCGAACCGTCGCCGAGCGTTACGGTCTTTGCGATCGGATCGACATGGGTCGCGCGACGGCCGGGCAGCAGCGTTATCGCGCGCTCGTCCCAGAACGCCGGCGGACGGATCAGTATGCGCTCGAACGGCTTGTCGCCCGACAGATACTCCTTCGACAGCGGTGGCCGTTCGTAGGGATGGTCGGGTTCGTCGCCGAGCAGCGCGATGGTGCCCTCATATTTGCGTTGGCGCAGCGCGACCGCGGCCTGGGCACCGGCATGGCCCGCGCCGACGATCAAAACGTCATAGGAAGTCGTGTGCGTCATCCGTACCTCGTCGCCACGCATGGCGTTAATATCTGCCGGAGCCGTCGATCCGTGAGGACAGCCCGCTTCGCCGGCGATGATATCCGCGGCAGCGTCGCGCGTCACGTTCCCGTTCTCGGTCAGGCTAGGCAGAATGCGGGCGAGAACGGGAGGGTGAGGTTAATCGCCACCCACGCTTGCGAAACGCGAGGACACGAACCCCGTTTCCTCGACGGTTTCGAGCGTCCTCGAAGCGACCGCCTCGCCGATCAGCAGCAGCGAGGGATCACGGTCGCTGATCGTCTCGACCAGGAACGCGAGCGCCGACAGCCGGCCGCGAAGGATGCGTTCGGTCGGGAGCGAGACGTTGACCGCGACCATCACCGGCGTGTCGGGTGCGCGGCCTGCGGCGATCAGGTTGCGCGCGACTTCGGCGGCGGCGGCGCGGCCCATGTAGACGGCAAGCGTTGCATCGGGCGCGGCGAGGGCGGTCCAGTCGAGCTCGAGTGCTTCGCCCGCGCGGGCGTGCGCGGTGACGAATGTGAGCTTTCGCGCGAGGCCGCGGAGCGTCAGCGAGGCACCGCCTGAGGCTGCGGCGGCGCTGGCGGCGGTGATACCGGGGCAGATGCGTACCGTGATGCCCTGGGCGGCAAGGTGGTCGATCTCCTCGGTCGAGCGTCCGAAGATCGACGGGTCGCCACCCTTGAAACGGACGACGCGCTTGCCGGCTTTGGCGGCCGTGGCGATCAGGACGTTGATCGAGACCTGATCCTTCGAATGTCGGCCCGATCGCTTGCCGACACTTACCATCTCGGTTCCCGCTGGAACGAGGGCGAGGACGCCCGGACCGACCAGCGCGTCGTAGAATACGATATCGGCAGCCGCGAGCAGGCGTTCGGCCTTGCGCGTGAGAAGGTCGGGATCGCCTGGGCCGGCACCGACCAGCCAGACCGAACCGGGCGGGAAATCATGCGACATGGGCTGATCCTTGCGTGACGAGGAGATTGGCGAGGGCAGGGCGGCACGATCCGCAATTGGTGCCGGCTTTCAAGGCCGCCCCGATCGCGGGAACGTCGGCGAGCTGCTGGTCGGCGATCGCGGCGAGAATGGTCTTCAGCCCGACGTCGAAGCACGCGCAGACGATCGGCCCGCGGTCGATCTGCACGCCCGGTGCGCGGCCGGCGAGCAGGGTCGGGGCGGCAACGTCCTCGCTCAGTTGCGCGACGAGCCAGTCGCGGGGCGGGAGTGTGCCGTCGCTGGTGACGAACAGGACGCCGGCGAGCCTGCCGCCCTGAAGGATCGCAATCCGGCGGCTCCCGCGGGCAGAGTCGATCGCCTCAATCCGCTCGCCTTTGGGCAGCAGCGCGTCGAGCGCGGCGGCGTCGCCATTCCCCGCCATGTCCCATGCCGTTCCGCACGGCACCGCAACGCGTGTTGCCCACAGGCAATCGGGGCGCGTTGCCAGTTCGCCGCGCGTGACGACGAAGCCGCGCCATTCGGTCGCGACGGGCTCGATCCGCACGGGGGTCGATTTGAAGCCCGGCTGGCCCGAGATGGGATCGGCGAGCGGGCGGGGCAGCAGGCCGGTGCGCCCGCCGGTCGCGGTGCGGTCGGTCCAGTGGATCGGCACGAACAGCTCGCCAACCCGCTGGGCCGTGACGACGCTTGCCCGGAACAGGCTGTCGCCCTGCGGCGTCGTCACGCGCGTGAGGCCGCCATCGACGATCCCGAGCCGTTCGGCATCATCGGGGTGAACTTCGACCAGCGGTTCCTCGCGGTGGCGTGCAAGCTTCGGTGACAGGCCGGTGCGGGTCATGGTGTGCCACTGATCGCGGTAGCGGCCGGTATTGAGCGTCATCGGCCATTTGGCGAGCGGTGCGGCGACCGGCTTCTGGACTACAGGCACAAGCCGGGCGCGGCCGTCGGATGTCGGGAAGCGCCCATCCGAAAACGGCGTGCTACCCCAGCGGAACGGCGTCATTGCGTCATATTCGGCGTTGCCCTTGGCCGCATGGCCGGGAAGCGAGAACAGCCGCGTGCCGTTGTTCTCATACGCCGACAACCGGCAATGTTCGCGCCAGATCTCGGCGGGGCGATCGTAGGGGAACGCGGTCTTCCACCCCATCCGCCGCGCGACCTGCGTGACGATCCACCAGTCTGGTTTCGCCTCGCCGGGCGCGGCTATGAACGCGCGCTGGCGGCTGATCGTGCGGTCGGAATTGGTGACGGTGCCGTCCTTCTCGCCCCACGCCGCGGCGGGCAGGCGGACATGCGCGTGGACCGAGGTGTCGGTCGTTTCGATCACGTCCGAGACCACGACGAACGGGCACGCCGCCAGCGCCTCGCGCACGCGGCCTGCGTCGGGCATAGACACTGCGGGGTTGGTCGCCATCACCCACAACGCCTTGATCCGGCCGTTGCCGAGCTCGCGGAACAGGTCGACCGCCTTCAGCCCCGGTTTGGTCGCCATGTTGGGCGCGGCCCAGAACCGGCCCACGCGCGCGACGTTCTCCGGCGCGAAATCCATGTGCGCGGCGAGGCTCGACGCTAGCCCGCCGACTTCGCGCCCGCCCATCGCGTTGGGCTGGCCGGTGATCGAGAAGGGCGCGGCACCGGGCTTGCCGATGCGGCCGGTCGCGAGGTGTAGGTTGGTGATCGCGTTGACCTGATCGGTGCCTGACAATGACTGGTTCACGCCCTGGCTGAACATGGTGACGGTCTTCGGCGTCGCGGCGAACAGTTCGAAGAAGCGCTTCAGGTCTTGCGGCGAAACGTCGCAGGTCCGCGCTACCGACCAGAGGTCGCTGCCCTCGCCGAGCTGGTCCCAGAACGCGTCGGGCGTGGCGACGTGCGCGGCGAGATAGTCGTGATCGATCACGCCTGCGTCGCGGCACCACGCCAGCAACCCGTTCATCAGCGCCACGTCGGTGCCGGGCCGGATCGCGAGGTGTAGGTCGGCCTCGTCCGCGGTCTCGGTCCGGCGCGGGTCGATGACGACGAGTTTCGCGCCGGCATCGCATCGTGCACGGACGCGTTGATAGACGATCGGGTGGCACCAGGCGGTGTTTGATCCGACCAGCACGATCAGGTCGGCGGCGTCGAGATCGTCGTAGCTCGCGGGCACGACGTCCTCGCCGAACGCGCGCATGTGCCCGGCGACTGCGCTTGCCATGCAGAGTCGCGAGTTGGTGTCGATGTTGGCCGAGCCGATGAAGCCCTTCATTAGCTTGTTGGCGACATAATAGTCCTCGGTCAGCAGCTGGCCCGAGACGTAGAAGGCGACGCTGTTGGGGCCGTGCTGCGCGATCGTGTCACGGAAGCGTTTGGCGACGAGGGCGAGCGCCTTGTCCCACGATGCGCGGCGCAGGCCGATGATCGGGGTGAGAAGGCGGCCTTCGAGGCCGATCGTCTCGCCGAGGTGGGTGCCCTTGGAGCAGAGTTTGCCGGCGTTGGCGGGATGGTCGGGGTCGCCTGCGATCGTGACGGAGCGTTCGCCGGTAGGAGTCGCGAGAATGCCGCAGCCGACACCGCAATACGCGCACGTCGTACGAACGGCCGCCATTAGGTCCTCCCCTGCAAGGGGAGGTGGCAGCCGGAGGCTGACGGAGGGGTGTCGCC
>JAJNQF010000378.1 GCA_021154945.1 Sphingomonas sp. | reverse complement strand
CTTCGCGCTGCCACCTCCCCTGCAAGGGGAGGATTGGCGGTAAATCCGGTGCGGCGGGGGTGAAGGACACCCGCGCTGGATTTCTTAGGGAAGCATCACCCCGGCGAAAGCCGGGGCCCAATTGGGGGACGTGGCCAACTGAGGTCCGCGCTTCGTTACTGCGACCTTTCCAACTGAGCCCGGCCTCCGCCGAGGTGGTGTGAGGATCAGTCGAGACGACCCGGAAGGGAGCCGTCAGGCAGCCGCACCACGTCCACCGGCTCCGCCCGAAACCCCAACGTCGCCTTACCCTGGATCGGCCCGGCCACATCCGCGACAATATACAACGGCCGTCGCTTCGACTCGACGTACAACCGCCCGAGATATTCGCCGATCATCCCCAGCACGAACATCTGCACCGCGCCTAGGAACACCGTGACGAGCATCGTCGAGGTCCAGCCCTGCACCGCGCTGCCCGACAGCCAGCCGATCGCGATATACACGAACAGCAGCAACGAAACGCCGGTCAGCGCGAGCCCCGCATGGCTGGCGAACCGCAGCGGCGCGGTCGAGAAGCCGGTAACGGCGTCGAACGCCAGCCGGATCATCTTCGCGAGCGGGTAGTTCGTCTCGCCCGCCAGCCGCTCGGCGCGGTCATAGGGGAACGGCACCTGGCGGAAGCCGATCCAGGCGACCATGCCGCGGATGAAGCGAGCCTGTTCCGGGAGCGACAGGAACGCGTCGAGCGCACGCCGGCTCATCAACCGGAAGTCACCGGTATCGAGCGGGATCGGCGTGTCGGTCATCCGCGTCAGCATCCGGTAGAACGCGGCGGCGGTCGCCTTCTTGAACACCGTCTCGCCGGCGCGCTGGCGGCGCACCGCATACACCACGTCGGCCTGACTCGCCGCCATCGCCGCGCGCATGTCGGACAGCAGCTCCGGCGGGTCCTGAAGATCTGCGTCGATGATCAGGATCTGCTCGCCTGCGCACAGATCGAGCCCCGCGGTCAGCGCCAACTGGTGGCCGTGGTTGCGCGAGAGGTTGATAGCCACCAGCCTCGGGTCGGCGGCGGCAAGACGCTGCATTACGCCCCAACTGTCGTCGCGCGAGCCGTCGTTGATCAGTACGATCTCGTAATCGTCGCCGACCGCGACTTTCGCCGCCCCGGAAATGCGTGCGTGCAGGACGTCGAGGCACGCTGCCTCGTTATAGCAGGGGACGACGATTGAAAGGGCCGGGATCGAAAGGGCTGGACGGTTCATCGCCCCCGTCTAGCGCCCGCCGCGCCCGCCGTCATCGTCGGATGTTTCTACACCCGCTCCACGGTATGCACGGCATCCGCTGCACGCAGCCCCGCCATCAGCCGCATCAACTGCTGCACGTCGTGCACCTCGACGTCGATCTCGTTGGTGTGGAAGCTCTTGTCACGCGTATCGAGCCGCAGGTTGATGATGTTCGCCTTGTGCCCGCCGATGATCGTCGAGACGATGCCGAGCGAGCCCGGCTCGTTCTTCACCATCACCGATATCCGCGCGACGGCGCCCTCGGTCTCGTCGCCCCACGCGACATCCACCCAGTCGGTCTCGTTCTCCGAGCGCTCGGCGAGTTCGGCGAGCACCTTGCAGTCGATCGCATGCACCTCGATCCCCGCATCAGGCCGACGCAATCCGACGATCCGGTCGCCTGGCACCGGGTGGCAGCACGTGGCGAGGTCGTAGGCGACACCGGGAGTCAGCCCCTTGATCGAGATCGCGCTCGATTGCGGCGCCAGCGCATGCGTCACGTCCGCACCCGCCGAGCCCGGCATCAACGCCTCCATCACCGCCGCATCGGACAGGGTGCGCCGCGCAATCGCGACCATCAGCGACGATTCATCGGGCAGCTTCAGCCGCTTCAATGCGTGGCTGAGTGCGTCGGTGCCGATCTGCGCGGGCAGGCGGGTGACGATATCCTCGTACAAGGTCTGGCCGAGCGCGGTCTGCTCGACGCGCTCCTTCTGACGCAGATGCCGGCGGATCGCGGCGAGCGCCTTGCCTGTCGTCGCGACGTTCAGCCATTGCGGCTGCGGTGACTGGCCCTTCGAGCGCAGGATCTGCACCTGGTCGCCATTTTCGATCACCGTCGACAGCGGCACGACGCGGCCGTTCACCTTCGCGCCGACCGCCTGGTCGCCGAGATCGGTGTGCACAGCATAGGCGAAGTCGATCGAGGTCGCGCCCTTGGGAAGCTGGATCAGCTCGCCTTTCGGCGTGAACGCGAAGATGCGATCGGTGTACATCGCCATCCGCGTGTGTTCGAGCAGCTCTTCGGGGCTTTCGGCGGTATCGAGGATTTCGACGAGATCGCGAATCCAGCTGACCTGCCGGTCGCTGCCGTTGATCTGCTGCTTGTACGCCCAGTGCGCCGCCAGCCCGAACTCGGCCTGTGCGTGCATATCGGGCGTGCGGATCTGGATCTCGATCCGTGCGCTGTCGGCATGGATCACCGAGGTATGCAGCGAACGATAGCCGTTGCGCTTGGGCGTCGAGATGTAATCCTTGAACCGCCCCGGCACCATCGGCCAGCGCTGATGGATGATCCCGAGCGCGCGATAGCAATCCTCCTCGGTCGGCACGATCGCGCGGAACGCCATCACGTCGGAGAGTTGCTCGAAGCTGATGTGTCGCTCCGACATTTTCCGGAAGATCGAATAGGGATGCTTCTCGCGCCCCGATATCTCCGCCTCGACGCCGGCGCGGGACAGCACCAGCTTCAGGCCGGAGGCGATCTTGGCGATGCGGTCGCCGTCGCCCTTTTTCAGCTGTTCGAGGCGGCGGTTGATCGATTCGGAGGCTTCGGGCTCGAGCTGTTCGAACGCCAGCGACTGCATCTCGCGCATGAACTCGTACATGCCGATCCGCTCGGCGAGCGGCGCGTAGATGTCCATCGTCTCCTTGGCGATGCGACGGCGCTTCTCGGGCTTGGCGATGTGGTGCAGTGTCCGCATGTTGTGCAGGCGGTCGGCGAGCTTCACCAGCAGCACGCGGATGTCGTCGGACATCGCGAGCAGGAATTTTCGCAGATTTTCCGCGGCGCGTTCGTTCTCGGTCTGCGCCTCGATCTTGCTGAGCTTGGTGACGCCATCGACTAGCCGCGCGACCGAGGGGCCGAACAGCCGCTCGATCTCTTCGGGCGTCGCGACGGTATCCTCGATCGTATCGTGCAGGATCGCGGTGGCGATCGTCTCGGCATCGAGGTGCAGGTCGGTGAGGATGCCCGCCACCTCGATCGGGTGGCTGAAATACGGATCGCCGCTCGCGCGCTTCTGGCTCCCGTGCGCCTGCATCGAGAAGACATAGGCACGGTTCAGCAGCGCCTCGTCGGCGTCGGGATCGTAGTCGAGGACGCGATCGACCAGTTCATATTGGCGCAGCACCCGCCATAGATGGGGCCGGGCGGGGACTTTTGGCAACAAAAAGCGTCGCATCACTGTGATCTAGTGGGTGCATCCACGGAGGGCGTCAGCCATTCGCTGGCTCGGCGGCATATAACGCAGGATAACCGGGGCGTTTCGCTTCGGCGGCTTATGCGGTACGCTCGCCCGCGGACGAGGATGACGTGATGGGCAAATTGCGCGAACCATTGCTGGAATGCAGCCTGCCCGCCGCGCTGGAGGCGATGGGCGAGCGCTGGTCGTTCCTGATCCTGCGCGCGGCGTTCAACGGCCTGCATCATTTCGAGGAGTTCCAGTCGGAACTGGGGATCGCGCGCAATATCCTCGCGAACCGGCTGGCGCGGCTGGTCGAACACGGGATTTTGGAGCGACAGCCTATCCCGGAGGATCGGCGGAAGATTGCGTATGGTCTGACCGACAAGGGGTTCGCGCTGCTGCCGACGATGATCGCGCTCCGGCAATGGGGGGAGCGGTGGGAGACGTGCGTGCCGGCGTTCCCGATTTTGGTCGACGCGCGCGATCGACGGCCTTTGCAGCCGGTCTCGGTGCGGGCGCATGACGGGCGCGTGCTGGGGAAGGGGGATCTGATCT
>JAJNQF010000351.1 GCA_021154945.1 Sphingomonas sp. | reverse complement strand
CGCGACATCATGACCGAGTTCGGCGGCACGCTCGACCTCGTCCCAGCTCCCGAAGGCGCGATTTTCCGTATGATCCTGGTGAAGGCATGAGCGAGCAAGCGGTATTGCTCGTCGACGACGACGACGTGTTGCGCGGTGCGCTGGAGCAATCGTTCGAACTCGCGGGGATCGCGGTGATTGCCGAGCGCGATCCGACCGTCGCGCTGGCCCGCGTGACCGCCGGGTTCGACGGCGCGGTGGTGTCCGACATCCGTATGCCGAAGATGGACGGCCTCGAACTCTTCCGCCGGATCGCCGCGATCGACCACGAGATCCCGGTGCTGCTGATGACCGGCCACGGCGACGTCGCGATGGCGGTCGCCGCGCTAAAGAACGGCGCGTTCGACTTCATCCCGAAGCCGTTCGCGACCGACCACCTCATCGCGGGGGCGAGGCGTGCGCTCGAAATGCGCCGCCTGGTCCTCGACAACCGCCGCCTCCGCGCCGCTGCCGAGGAAACGATCGGCGCCGAACCCCTGATCGGCGAGACACCGGTGATGGTCCGCCTCCGCGAAACGATGCGCCAGATCGCGCAAGCCGACATCGAAGTGCTGGTCGAAGGCGAGACCGGCACCGGCAAGGAACTCGTCGCCGTCCTCCTCCATCGCTGGAGCAACCGGCGGTCACGCCCATTCGTCGCGGTCAACTGCGCCGCATTGCCCGAGGCGGTCGCGGAGATCGAACTGTTCGGCCACGACGGCGACTCGCGCCTGCCGCGCACCGGCCGGATCGAAGCCTCGAACCGCGGCACGCTGTTCCTCGACGAGATCGAGAGCACGCTGCCGGCATTCCAGGCGAAACTGCTCCGCGTGCTGGAGGAGCGCGAGGTGATGCCGGTCGGCGGCGACCTCCCCCGCGCACTCGACCTCCGCGTGATCGCCGCCGCCAAACCCGGCCTTGACCACGCCGTCGAGGAAGGCCGCTTCCGCGCCGATCTCCTGTTCCGCCTCGACGCCGTGCGCCTGCGCATCCCGCCGCTGAGGGAACGCCGCGACGACATACCGCTGCTGTTCGGCCACCTGCTGCACCAGGCGGCAGAACGGTTCGGCCGCCTGGTGCCGACCATCGATACCGCCACGCTCGCCTATCTCAGCCAGCACGACTGGCCCGGCAACGTCCGTGAACTCGACAACCTCGCTAAGCGCCTCGTCCTGCGCGTCGAGGCCGACGAGCCGGTCGACGAGGACAGCGAAATCCCCCTCCACGCCCGCGTCGATAAGTTCGAGGAAGCCACGATCCGCGCGACCCTGCAACAGGTCAACGGCGACGTCCGCTCCGCGCTGGCGGCGCTCGGCATCCCGCGCAAGACGTTCTACGACAAGCTCAAGCGCCACGAGATCGACGTCGAGGCGTATCGCCCGACCAAACCTCCCCCGTCATCTTGACGAAAGTCAGGACCCAGAGCCACGACCGCTATCCCCTGTAACCCTGGGTCCTGACTTTCGTCAGGATGACGGCAGTATGCGAGGCCCGAGCAGCGCTAAGTCGGGATTACCGGCGGAGGCACTCCACCTTGCCGCGTCGCCACGAACTTCGCGAGCGGCGGCCCGATCAGCAACACCCCCAGAAACCGCAGCACCTGCAACGCCATCACGAACGGCACATCCACCGGGCTAGACGCGGCGATGATCGCGACCGAGTCCATCCCGCCAGGACTCGTCGCCAGATACGCGGTAACCGGATCGATCCCCCACCACCGCGTCAACACCGCCGCGATTCCCCCGCAGAACGCAATCAGCAACGCCACCGACAACAGGATCCGCGGCATCGCCTTCCCCGCCACCCGCAGCGTATCGCGCGTGAACGACAGCCCGATCCGCCACCCGACCACCGCATAGCTGATAGCGAGCAGCCACTGCGGCAACACCGGCTGCGCAACGCCGGTAACATTGAGCGCCGCCCCCGCGATCAGCGACCCAAGCAGGGCGCCGGCAGGAAGCTTCAACGCGACACCCACCCCCGCACCAATACCGGCAATCGCGATCGTCCGCAGCACGGCGACCGGGTCTACGGGTGCAAACCACGCCCCCGCGACATGATGCCCGCTCCCCCCGCCGACCATCACTGCCGCCAGCACCGACGCGACCACCGCCACGCTCACGACCCGCGTATAGGTCATCACCGCGACCAGCCGCGAATCCGCGCCGTACGCCTGCGCCATCAGCACCATCGCGCTCGCCGCACCGGGCGTCGATCCCCACACCGCGACCGTACCCGGCAACACCTGCCAGCGGCTCAGCAGATACCCGAGCACGCTGCTGGCCGCGAGCGTGACGAAATTGACCATCAGGAACACCGGCCAATGATCCGCCACCGTCGCGACGATTCCCGGGGTGATCGATCCCGCGATCAGCGTCCCCACCGCCGCCTGCGCGCCGCGAAACGCCGACGTCGGCACGGTCAGCGACCACCCGCGCACCGCCAGTACGACCGCAGCTACCATCGGCCCGAGCAGCAACCCCGCAGGCAGCCCGACGACCTCCAGCAGACCCGCAATCACCGCCGACAGCGCGATCAAGACGGCCCAGCGCCAGATCATGCCCTGGTAGCGAACCAGATCGTGTGCCGCGCGCCGCCCTTCCGCGTCGCCCGCGCGATCACTTCGTCGACTGCAAAACCGGCTTCAGCAAGGCGTGTGGCGAACGGCTTGCTCGGCGCAGAAGACCATACGGCAAGCACGCCGCCCGGCCGCAAAGCCGCCCGCGCCAAAGACAATCCGCGGGCTCCGTAAAGCCGATCGTTCCCTGGCCGCAAGATCCCGTCCGGACCGTTGTCGACATCAAGCAGGATCGCGTCCCACTCCCCCTCGGCAATCGCCGCGGCAACGTCGCCCTCGAAGACGCGGGTCCGCGGATCGGTCAGGCTCTCGCCGTGGAGCGCCGCCATCGGCCCTCGCGCCCACTCGATTACCGCCGGCACGATCTCCGCGACCGCCACCTCCGCATCGGACCCGAGCCGCCCCAGCGCCGCGCGCAGCGTGAACCCCATCCCGAGCCCACCGATCAGCATCCGCACGCCGGGCCGCGCACCGATCCGGTCGCACGCCTGCTCCGCCAGCGCCTCTTCCGACCCACTAAGCCGGCTGTTCATCAACTCGTTCGCGCCAAGCATGATCGAGAACTCGGCACCACGCTGGAGCAAGCGGAGTTCACCCCCACCCGGCACCTGCGCCGTCCCCAATAGAACCCGCGGCACCATCAGGCCGACCACGCCGCGATATCGTCCTGCTCGCCGATCAGCGCGAGGCCGTGCGCGATCGAGGTCAGTTCGCCGCCGCTCATAATCGCCGCCTCGCCGAACCGCTCGACGAAGATCCGCCGGATGCGCGGAATCAGCGACGATCCACCGGTCAGGAACACCCGGTCGATCTCACCACCGCCGACGTTAGCCACCTCGAGCGCCCGGTCGACCGCCGCCTCGATCCGCACGACGTCGTCGGCGATCCAGCCCTCGAACTGCGCGCGCGTCACGTCCGCCTCGATCTCCAGCCCCGCGCCCGCGAAGTGGAAATGCGCGTCCTCACCACTCGACAACGCACGCTTCAAAGACCCAACCGCATCGTACAGCGGATACCCCAGCTCATTCTCGATCACCGCGATCATCCGCCCGATCGCGTCCGGATCGACCGCCGTCTTCTGTAAACGCTCCAGCTCCGTCATCGTCTTACGATTGCGCATCAGCGCCAGCCGCGACCAGTCCGCGAAGTCGGCGAAATACGCGCGCGGGATTTCAAGCTCCTTGCCGAACGACTTGTACGCACCGCCCTTGCCCAGCATCGGCAACACCAGCCGGTCGAGGATCCGGTAATCGAACCGATCCCCCGCAATCCCGACGCCCGCATGCCCCAGCGGCGTACACCGACGCGCCGCGCCCGGCTCAGCGACGCGCACCACCGAAAAGTCGCTCGTACCGCCGCCGAAATCCGCCACCAGGATCGTCGCCGGCTCGGTCAGCCGCGTCGCGTAGCTGTACGCCGCCCCGAGCGGCTCATAGACGTAATGAATCTCCGCGCCGAAGCCCTTGAACATCGCGTCGTAGCGGGTGCGGGCGAGCGCCTCGTCGGGCCGCGCACCGGCATATTCCACCGGCCGCCCGACGACGATCCGGTGCGGCCGCGTATCGAGCTTGCCACCCGCATGCGCGATCAGCTTTTCTAGGAACAGCTGGCCCATCTCTTCGAAGCGATAGCGCTTGTCGAACACCGAAGCCTGCTCGAACGTCTTCATCGCCGCGACCGATTTGAACGACTGGATGAACCGGCTGTCGAGCGGATATTCCATATATTCGGCGATCGCCCACGGCCCCGCATCCGACGCGAGCCCCTTGCCGCTGTCGTCCTGCCAGAAGCATAACGCCGAGCGGAATACCGGGCTCGTCTCTGCTGGCGCCGCGAAGGTCACCAGCTCGGGCGTGCCGTCTTTGGTCCCGAGCGCCACGACGCTGTTGGTCGTGCCGAAATCCAGCCCCAGCGCGGGGCCGCCAGCGTCCATCTGCATGCGTCGTCCTTGTATGAACGCGCGCCTATGGCGATGCGGGGCACAGGATGGCAACCCCGTGCGTGCTTCGGCGGGCGGTAAAACCGTATCTAGATCCTCCCCTGCAAGGGGAGGTGGCTGGCGCTTGCCAGACGGAGGGGTATCGCGTTCTCGATAGCGGGCTACCCCTCCGTCAGGCCTGCCTCGATAGCGGGCTACCCCTCCGTCAGGCCTGCGGCCTGCCACCTCCCCTCATAGGGGAGGATCGGCGCGCAATCTCAGCCGCGCTTCAACCGCACCAGCGCCGCATCGAGCGCCGACAGAAAACTCGATCGATCCGCCTTCGAAAACGGTGCCGGACCGCCGATGATGTCGCCGCCCGCGCGCAAGTCCGCCATGATCGCACGCGTCGCGATGGCGCCGCCGATCGAGCTGGTGGTGAAGGGCTTGCCGGTATTGGCGAGCACGGTCGCACCGGCCTTCACGCAGCGATCGGCGAGCAGAATGTCGGCGGTGATCACGACCGACTTCGCATCGGCCTGTTCGGCGATCCAGTCATCGGCCGCGTCGAACCCGTCGCTGACCACCACGCGGGAGATCAGCGGGTGGATGGGGATGCGGAAATGGCTGTTGGCGACGATCGTCACGGGGACTTCGTGACGCCACGCGACCTTGTAGATCTCATCTTTCACCGGGCACGCGTCCGCGTCGACGAGGATCCGGATCGTGTTGGAAGATACGTTCGTTCGTTACTCTGGATCCTGACTTTCGTCAGGAAAACGGAGTCCTGGGGCATGCGCCATTCCCTCACGAGAATGGCGCGAGAGCCCTCAGCTCCGCTCGCGATTCCCACGATACGGCGGCTTCCGCGTCGGAGCTGGACCGCCACGCGGGGCCGCACGGTGCAGCGTCGAGCGGGGACCGCTCGCGTTGCTGCGACCACCGCCGCCGCCGTCATGCCGCGCACCGCTCTCGGGCGCGCCCTGCATCGCCTCGATGGCAACGCCGCTCTCTTCCTCGCCCGCCTGCGCCGTCCGCTGGATCGCCGCCGAGAACCGCGACGCCACCGCGCGGGGAATCTCGAACGCGGTCTCGTTCGGGCCGATGCGGATCGCACCGATCTCGGACTTCGTGATGTGCCCGCGACGGCAGATCAACGGCAGGATCCAGCGCGGATCGGCGTTCTGGCGACGACCGATGTCCATCCGGAACCAGACCGTGTCCTCGAAGCCCGCGCGCGGCCCCTGCGAACGCTCGTCCTGAGTCGGCTGCTTGCTCTGGTCGATCAGATCCTCGGCCTGCGGCATCGTCGCACGGTGCATGTGTACCAGCGCGGCGGCGATATCCTCCGGCGTCTTCTCGGCCATCAGGCGGACGGCGAGTGCGCGATCCTCCTCCTCGACCTCGACCGGCTGCAACAGCATGCCGATCAGGCGCTCGTGATCGTTCTTGCGGATGTCCTCCGCGGTCGGGGCGTTGACCCACTCCGCGTTGATCTTGGCACCACGGAGCATCATCTCGACGCGACGGCGACGCGGGAACGGCACGATCAGGACGGCGGTGCCCTTCTTGCCCGCACGGCCGGTACGACCCGAGCGATGCTGGAGCGTCTCGGCATCGCGCGGCAGCTCGACATGAACGACCAGCGACAGCGTCGGCAGATCGATCCCGCGAGCCGCAACGTCCGTGGCAACGCAGACGCGCGCACGACGATCGCGCAGGGCCTGAAGAGCCGCGTTACGCTCGTTCTGCGAATGCTCGCCCGACAGCGCGACCGCGGCAAAGCCACGCTCGACCAGGCTGGCGTGCAGATGACGCACATTGTCGCGAGTCGCGCAGAACAGCATCGCCGTCTCCGCCTCGTGGAAGCGCAGCAGGTTGATCACCGCATGCTCGATCTCGGACGGCGAGACCGTGACGGCCTGGTACGAGATGTCGCCATGACCGCGATCCTCGCCGACGGTCGAGATCCGCAGCGCATCCTTCTGGTAGCGCTTGGCGAGCGCGACGATCGGCCGCGGCATCGTCGCCGAGAACAGCAGCGTACGACGCTGTTCGGGCGACGCGTCGAGGATCTGTTCGAGGTCTTCGCGGAAGCCCATGTCGAGCATCTCGTCGGCCTCGTCGAGCACCGCGACCTTCAGGGCCGACAGGTCGAGCGCGCCACGCTCGAGATGATCGCGCAGACGGCCCGGCGTGCCGACGACGATATGCGCGCCGTGTGCGAGCGAACGACGCTCCTTCGAGGCGTCCATACCGCCGACGCAGGTCGAGATGCGCGCGCCGGCCTTGGCATAGAGCCACATCAGCTCGCGGCTGAC